>JBBSHA010000023.1:0-14682 GCA_038253595.1 Candidatus Dormibacterales bacterium | reverse complement strand
CGCTGAACCGGATCGCCTTACCCAGCTGGGAGGCGATCAGGAGATCGTCCTCGCCGCTGGTCGGCGAGACCCAGAGCAGCTCGTCCCGCTCCTGCAGGTTGATCGCGATCAGCCCGTTCCGGCGCACGGTGGCGTACTCGTGCATCCGGGTCTTCTTGATCTGGCCGTTGCGGGTCACCATCAGCATGTGGCGGGCGCTGGGGACGTCCGCTTCGGGCCGCACGAACACCGCCGTCACCCGCTCGCCGGGGCCGATGTCCATCAGGTTATTGATGGGCAGCCCCTTCGCCGTCCGGTCGCGTTCTGGCAGCTCGTGCACCCGCAGCTGGAAGACCCGGCCACTCTGGGTGAAGAAGAGCATCGAGGCATGCGTGTGGGTGATCAGGAGGTGCTCGGCGAAGTCCTCCTCTCGGGTCCCGCTGGGCGCATCCGAGCCGGCGGTGGGCTTGGCACCCCGGAGCCCGACCCCACCCCGGTTCTGAGATCGGAAGAGGCGCGACGGCTGCCTCTTGACGTACCCGCGATGGGTGAGCGTGACCACGACCTCCTCCTTGGGGATCAGGTCCTCGGCCGAAAGCTCGACCGCGTCCTGCTGGGAGATCAGGGTACGCCGCTCGTTGCCGTACTTCTTGGCCACCTCGGCCATCTCCTCGGAGATGATCATGCGCACCTTCTGGTCCGACGCCAGGATCGACTCGAGACGGGCGATGGTCTTGATCACCTCCTCGTACTCCTCATCGATCTTGTGCCGCTCGAGCTGGGTCAGGCGCGAGAGCCGGAGCTCCAGGATCGCCTTCGCCTGGCGCTCGCTGAGACCGAACCTCGCCTGCAGCTCGGTGCTGGCGGTGTCGGTGTCGGCGGCGGCCCGGATGATCGCGATGACCTCGTCCAGGTGGTCGAGGCAGATCTTCAGGCCCTCGAGGATATGAGCCCGGTCCTGCGCCTTTTCGAGGTCGTAGCGGGTCCGGCGCACGATCACCTCTCGCCGGTGATCGATGAACAGCTGAAGCATCTGTTTCAGGCCCAGGACCATGGGCCGGCCGTCGACGATGGCCAGCATGATGACCCCGAACGTGTGCTGCAGCGAGGTGTGCTTGTAGAGGTTGTTGAGCACGGTGAACGGGCGGGCGTCCCGCTTCAGCTCGATCATGATCCGCATCCCGGTGCGGTCCGACTCGTCGCGCATATCGGCGATGCCCTCGAGCTTGCGATCCGTCACCAGCTCCGCGATCTTGGCCACCAGGTTGGCCTTGTTGACCGCGTACGGGAGCTCGTCGATGATGATCCGCTCGCGACCATTGGCGGCCTGCTCGAAGGTGTGTCGAGCGCGGACGATGATCTTGCCGTGCCCCGTGGCATAAGCCTGGTGGATGCCGGTGTGGCCCATGATGATGCCGCCGGTCGGGAAGTCGGGCCCGGGGATGAATCCGAGCAGGTCCTCGGAGGTCGCGTCCGGGTTGTCGATCAGGAACTGGACCCCGGCGGCGACCTCGCGCAGGTTGTGCGGCGGGATGTTGGTCGTCATCCCGACCGCGATCCCGGTGGCGCCGTTGAGGAGGAGGTTGGGGACCCGGGAGGGCAGCACCACGGGCTCCTCCTCCTGGCCGTCGTAGTTGGGGGTCATGTCGACGGTGTTCTTGTCGATGTCCGCCAGCAGCTCGCCCGCGATCGGCGACATCCGGCACTCGGTGTACCGCATCGCCGCCGCCGAGTCGCCGTCGACGCTGCCGAAGTTGCCCTGGCCATCGATCAGGGGATGCCGCAACGACCAGGGCTGGGCCATGCGGACCAGCGCGTCATAGACGGCGGTGTCGCTGTGCGGATGGTAGAGCTTGAGCACGTCGCCCACATAGGCCGCCGACTTGCGGTAGCGCGAGGCGGACGTCGCCCCGGCGCCGTTCATCGCGTAGAGGATGCGGCGCTGCACCGGCTTCAGTCCGTCGCGGACGTCGGGGAGTGCCCGGCTGATGATCACCGACATCGCGTAGTCCATGTAGGAGGTCTGCATCTCCTCCAGCAGGGACTTGCCGAGAACGGTCCCGGCGCCGTTGTCGGTCGGGGGAGTCAGGTCGTCTGCCATTTGCTCTAGTCCTCGAACTTCTTCAGCACCACGGTGCAGTTCTGGCCACCGAACCCGAACCCATTGGAGATGGCGAGGCGGACGTCCACGCTGCGGGCCTGCTTGGGCACGTAGTCCAGATCGCACTCGGGATCCGGGGTCTGGTAGTTAATCGTCGGATGGATCATGCCCCGGTTCATCATCATCAGGGTTGCGATCGCCTCCACCGCACCGGCCGCACCCAGCAGGTGGCCGATCATGGACTTGGTACTGGAGACCGGGACCCGGTGGGCGTGCTCGCCTAGTGCCATCTTCAGGGCCCGCGTCTCGGCCAGGTCGTTGAGGCCGGTCGACGTGCCGTGGGCGTTGACGTAGTCCACCTGGTCGGCGCTGACCCCCGCGTCCTCGAGGGCGTTGACCATGCACCGCGCCGGCGCCTGGCCGGTCTCGTCCGGGGCCACCGAGTGGAACGCGTCATTGGTCGCCCCGAAGCCGATCACCTCGCCATAGATCCGGGCACCGCGCGCCTGCGCGTGCTCCAGCGACTCCAGCACCAGCGCGCCGGCGCCCTCGCCGGGCACGAAGCCATCGCGGCCCAAGTCGAACGGGCGGCTGGCGTGCTCCGGGTCGTCGTTGCGGGTGGAGAGCGCTTTGATGGCGTTGAAGGCGGCGATGCCCGTCTCGCACAGGGAGGCCTCCGCTCCGCTCGCCAGCATCACCTCGGCGTCGCCCCGCTGGATGATCCGGGTCGCGTTGCCGATCGCGTGGGTGGAGGCGGCGCAGGCTGTGACAACCGTCGAATTGGGGCCCCGCACGCGGAGCGTCATGGCCACCTGGGCGGCCGCGATGTTGGGAATCACCATGGTGGCGTAGAGCGGCGGCAGACGGCCGCCGTTCACGAACCGAGCCGCGTCCTCGGTCATTACCTCGAAGCCGCCGATGCCGGTTCCCATCTCGACGCCCACCCGAAATCGGTCCTCCGCATCCAGGTCGAGGCCTGCGTCGGAGACGGCCATCCCCGCCGCGGCCACCGCGAACTGGGTGAAGCGGGCCGACCGCTGGGCCAGCTTGCGATCCATGTACCGGGTGGGATCCCAACCCTTGACCTGGCACGAGAACTTGGTGGTCAGCCGGTCGGTCCGGAAGCCCTCGGTGGGCGCGGCGCCGCTGCGGCCCTCGATGAGGGCGTCCCAGAACTGGTCCAGGGTGCTGCCGATGGGGTTAACGGTGCCCATCCCCGTCACCACCACCCGGTGTTCGCCGTTCCTGCTCACTTCCCCACAGCTCCCCGAATCTTACCCACGAGCCCGGCGTCGACCGTCTGCCGCGCCACGCGCACCGCGTTCTTGATCGCACGCGCGTCGCTGCGCCCGTGCGCCACGACGGCAACTCCGTCGATGCCCAGAAGCGGTGCTCCGCCGAACTCGCGCCAGTCGATGCGGGCCCGAATTCGGCGCACAGCGGGCCGGATCAACAGGCCGCCGACTCGGCCCGCGCTGGTGCGCGGAATCTCCTCCCGCAGCGAGCGGAAGATGAAGTCGGCGGTGGCCTCGGCCATCTTGATCGTGATGTTGCCGAGAAACCCGTCCGCCACCACCACGTCGGCCTTGCCCGCCAGCACGTCCTTGGGCTCGACGTTGCCCACGAAGTTGATGGAGTCGTGGAGCAGGCGCGAATGCACCTCCCGAACCAGCTCATCGCCCTTGCCCGCCTCCTCACCATTGCTGAGCAGGCCGACCCGGGGCTGGTCGCGACCCATGACCTGAGAGGCGTAGAGGGCACCCATGCGGGCGAACTGGACCATGAACTCGGGCCGGGATCCCACGTTGGCTCCCACATCGAGGAAATAGGCCGGCCGGCCTGCGCCGGGCAGGATGGTGCCGAGGGCCGGTCGTTCCACGCCCTTGACCCGACCCTGGATCAGGAGGGCTGCGGCCATGATCGCGCCCGAGTTGCCGGCCGAGACCCACGCGTCGGCCTCGCCCTGCCGGCACAGGCGGGCGCAGACGGCCAGCGAGGAGTCGGGCTTGCCGCGCACCGCCTGGGCGGGTTGCTCGTCCATCTCGATGACTTGGGTGGCGGCGACCAAACGCAGTCGCGGATGTGCGAGCAGCAGCGGCTGGAGGAGCTCCGGCCGGCCGACCACCACCACCTCAATCCCGTACTCCGCCGCCGCCTGCGCCGCCCCCAGGACCGCCTGCTCCGGGGCGTGGTCGCCCCCCATGCCGTCCACGGCGATCCGCAAGGCGTTGCTCAGCCGGCCACCTCCTGCTGCGAGTTGCTGACCGGGGACACCAGCAGGCTAGATGTCGAGGTTGCGAACGGTCTTGGCGTGGGCCTGGATGAACTTCTTGCGGGGTTCCACCTCCGAGCCCATCAGCTTCTCGAAGATGTCGTTGACGGCGGCTGCGTCCTCGACATCGACGCGCAGCAGCGTCCGCGACTCCGGGTCCATGGTCGTCTCCCAGAGCTGGTCGGCGTTCATCTCGCCCAGACCCTTGAAGCGGCTGACCTCGACCTTGCCACCGATTCGCTTGACCTCGCGGTCGCGCTCGTCGTCACTGTAGACCCACTTGGTCTGGCGGCCCTTAGCGAGCTTGTAGAGCGGCGGTTGCGCCATGTAGATGTGGCCCTGCTCGATGAGCGCCGGGAAGTAGCGGTAGAAGAACGTCAGCAGCAGGGTCCGGATGTGACTGCCGTCGACATCGGCGTCGGTCATGGTGATGATCCGGTGGTAGCGCAGCTTCTCGTACTCGAAGCGCTCGCCGATGCCGGCACCAAGCGCCGTGATCAGGTTGCGGATCTCCTCCGACGTCAGCACCTTGTCGAGGCGGGCCTTCTCGACGTTGAGGATCTTGCCGCGCAGCGGCAGGATGGCCTGGGTGCGGCGGTCCCGGCCCGCCTTGGCCGTGCCGCCGGCCGAGTCGCCCTCCACGATGTAGAGCTCGCACTTGGCGGGATCGCGCTCGGAGCAGTCGGCCAGCTTGCCGGGCAGCGTCGAGCTCTCCAGTAGCGACTTGCGCTGAACCAGGTCGCGGGCCTTGCGCGCCGCTTCGCGGGCCCGGGCGGCAGTCAGCGACTTCTCGATGATGCGGCGGCCCTCGGCCGGATTCTCGTCGAGGTACTGGGCGAGTCCGTCGCCGAGAACAGCGGAAACCTGACCCTGGACCTCGGCGTTGCCGAGCTTGGTCTTGGTCTGACCCTCGAACTGGGGCTCCAGCAGCTTGACGCTGATCACCGCGGTCAACCCCTCTCGGACATCCTCTCCGGTGAGGTTGGAATCCTGGTCCTTCAGCACCGCGGACTTGCGCGCATAGCGGTTCAGCGCGTTGGTGAGCGCGGCCCGAAAGCCGGTCACGTGGCTGCCGCCCTCGGCGGTGTGGATGTTGTTGGCGAACGCCAGCACCGTCTCCGCGAAGCTCGAGTTGTACTGGAGGGCGATCTCGATCTGGGTGTCCTCGACCTGGCGATCGACGTAGAACGGTACCTGGTTGACCAGGCCCTTGCCGTGGTTCAGGTGCTTTACAAAGGCCAGGATGCCGCCCTCGAAGTAGTAGGTGTAGCTGTAGCCCAGGTTCTCGTCCGCCAGCTCGATCGTCAGCCGCTTGTTGAGGAAGGCCATCTCCCGGAGCCGGCTCACGATGGTCTCGCGGTCGAACCCGGTGTCCGGGAAGACCTTGGTGTCGGGCCAGAAGCGCACCGACGTGCCCCGGGCGGCGCTGGCTCCGATCATGCTGACCGGTGCCTGGGGCACCCCGCGCTCGTACTGCTGGAAGTGGAGCTTGCCCTCGCGCTCAACCCACACCTGCAGCTTCTCGGAGAGTGCGTTGACGACCGACAACCCCACCCCGTGGAGGCCGCCGGAGACCTTGTAACCGCCCCCACCGAACTTACCGCCCGCGTGGAGGACGGTCAGCACCACCTCCAGCGACGATCGGTTCTCCGACTTGTGGATGGCCACCGGAATGCCCCGCCCGTTGTCGCGCACTGAACAACTGCCGTCGCTGTGGAGCGTCACGACGATGTGATCGCACTCGCCGGCGAGCGCTTCGTCGACTGAGTTGTCGATGAGCTCCCAGACCAGGTGGTGGAGACCGCGGGTGTCTGTCGACCCGATGTACATGCCCGGCCTTCGGCGCACCGGATCCAGGCCCTCGAGAACCTGGATCTGTTCGGCGTCGTAGGCCACGTCGGCTCCCAGCGGGCGAGGCTTCGCCGCGCGCCCGGGGGCGCCCTGAGGCTCCCCGCCGGGGTCAGAAGAACTCATGCCGTGGGGTGACTTCCCAGTAGCGTGGAACGGAGTGGAAGACGACCGGGATGCTGAATTCGGTAATTGTACCGCACTCAATCGTTTGATCGCGCGCGCGTACGCGCGAAGGAAATCAGCCCGGGTCGCCCTCCGAGACCCAGCGCAGAATCGGCTGACGGGCCGCGGCGACCTCGTCCAGCCTTCCCACCGGCAGGTGCGTGGGCTCCCGGCGCAGCTGCTCAGGGTTCTCCCGGGCTTCACGCACGATGTCGGCCAGCGCGTCGACGAACTCGTCGAGCGTGGCCTTGCTCTCGGTCTCCGTGGGCTCCACCATCATCGACTCGGGGACGATCAGGGGGAAGTAGATGGTGGGCGCGTAGAACCCTCGCTGGAGCAGGCCCTTGGCCACGTCCAGGGCCCGGATTCCGTGCTCTCCGAGCTTGCGGGCCGAGGCGACGAACTCGTGCATGCAGGGACCGGCGTGCGGAACCTCGAGCAGGCCCTCGACGCGGCGGCGCAGGTAGTTGGCGGAGAGCACGGCGTCCTGGGAGGCCTGGGTGAGACCGTCCCCACCCATGGCCAGAATGTAGGTGTAGGCCCGCACCAGCATGCCGAAGTTGCCGTAGAAGCTGCGCACCCGGCCGATCGAGCGGGGGCGGTCGAAGTCGAGCCGGAAAACATCGGTCTCCTCCCGCTCCACGGTGGGGCGGGGCAGGAACGGCACCAGGTCAGCCTTGACACCGACCGGACCGGCGCCCGGGCCACCGCCGCCATGGGGGGTGGTGAAGGTCTTGTGCAGGTTCATGTGGACCGCGTCAAAGCCCATGTCACCCGGCCGGCAGATGCCCATCAGGGCGTTCAGGTTGGCCCCGTCGTAGTAGAGCTTGCCGCCGGCCGCATGGACCATCGCCGCCATCTCGAGGATGTCACGCTCGAACAGCCCCAGCGTGTTGGGGTTGGTCAGCATCAGGGCCGCCACCCGCGGCGACAGCTTGGCGCGAAGGTCGGCCACATCCACCCGGCCATCGCGTCCCGACCTGACCTCGACCACCTTGAACCCGCAGAGGGCGGCGCTTGCGGGGTTGGTGCCGTGAGCGGCATCGGGGACGATCACCTCGGTGCGCTCCTCGCCCCGCGCCAGGTGGTAGGCCTGGATCATCCGTAGCGCGGTCCATTCCCCGTGCGCCCCGGCCGCCGGCTGCAGCGTCACCCGGTCCACGCCGGCCACCTCACACAGGGCCCTCTCCAGGTGCCACATGAGCGCCAGAGCGCCCTGGACCGTGGACTCGTCCTGGTAGGGGTGAAGGCCGGCGAACCCGGCCAGGGCGGCGGCCTCCTCGTTGAGCACCGGGTTGTACTTCATGGTGCAACTGCCGAGCGGGTAGAAGTTCTCGCTGATCGAATAGTTCATGGCCGCCAGCCGGCTGTAGTGGCGCATGATCTCCGGCTCGCTGAGCCGCGGCAGGCCGGGCCGATGGCGCCGGGCGACGCCCGCCGGGAGTTTCGCCAGCGCCTCGACGCCGGCCTCCGGCAGACGGGGCGGGGCCAGCCCAGGACGGCTCCTCTCGATGCTGAGGGGCTCGCTCATTGCGCCATCGCCGCGATCAGGTGGTCGAGGGCGGCGGAGTCGTTGACCTCCGTGCAGCAGAAGATCACAACCCCGTCCAGCTCGGGGTACCAGCGGGCCGCCGGCAGCCCGCCGAGGATGCCGGCAGCGTCCAGCCGGCTCAGCAATTGTTCCACGTTTTTCACTCGGACCGGGAATTCGTTGAGGAACGCCCGCTCGGGAAACACCGCTTCCACCCCGGGCAGAGCCGACATCCGGGCGGCGATAGAATGGGCCCGCTGGAAGGAGACGTCCGCCACCTGGCGCAGGCCCTCGGGGCCCATGTAGGTCAGGTAGACGCTGGCGGCCAGCGCGCAGAGCGAGTGATTGGTGCAGATATTGGAGGTGGCCTTCTCGCGCCGGATGTGCTGTTCACGAGCGGTCAGGGTGAGCACGTAGCCGCGCCGGCCCTGGCCGTCGTGGGCCTGGCCGATGAGCCGACCGGGGAGGCGTCGGGTCAGGTCGCGGCGGCAGGCGATGAAGCCCACGTGAGGGCCGCCATAGCTGGCCGCCAGCCCCAGCTGCTGGCCCTCACCGACCGCGATGTCGGCCCCGTACTCCCCCGGCGCCGACAGCAGCGCCAGGCTGATCGGGTCCACGCAGGCGATCGCGAGGGCGCCCGCCCCGTGAGCGCTCTGGGTCAGGCCGGACGGATCTTCGAGCAGGCCCAGAAAGTTGGGCTGCTGGAAGATGAGCGCGGCGGAATCCTCGCCCAGCCGGTCGACGCCAAGTGCGACCTCGAAGCCGCGGCCCTCCGCATAGCCGCGCAGCACCTCCAGGTACTCCGGGTGCAGGTAGTCGGCAACCACCACCCGGTGCCGGCCGGTCTGCACCACGGCCATCATCGCCGCCTCGGCGACGGCGGTGGCGCCGTCGTAGAGCGATGCGTTGGCCACGTCCATCGCCGTCAGCTCCGCGATCAGGCTCTGGAACTCGAAGATGGCCTGCAGCGTGCCCTGGCTGGCCTCCGGTTGATAGGGCGTGTAGGCGGTGTAGAACTCCGGTTTGGAGGTCACGGCGGCAACCGCGGCCGGGATGAAGCGCCGGTAGACGCCGCCCCCGCGGAAGCTGAGACGATCGTCGTAGACCCGGTTGCGGCTCGCGAGGCCGCCGACCTGCGTCATCGTCTCCAGTTCGGAGAGGCCGGCGGGCAGCGCAAGGTGGGCCAAGCGGAGGCGGCCAGGGATGTCGACCAGCAATTCGTCCATCGATCCGACGCCGATCGCCTCCAGCATCTGCCGGCGATCGTCGGGGGAATGGACCAGGTAGGGCACCTGGCTAGAGGAGCGTCAACTAGTGGCTGGACCCGGCGTCCACCAGGGCCTGGTAGCCGGCCTCGTCCAGGAAGCCGGCGCCGAGATCGCCGTTGAGCTGGACCCGCACCAGCCAGCCCTTTTCGAGGGGGTCGTGGTTGACCGTTTCCGGCGCATCCGAGAGGGCCTCGTTGACCTCCACGACCGTTCCCGCGACCGGTGCATAGAGGTCGGAGGCGGCCTTCACCGACTCCACGACCCCAAAGGTGTCGCCGGCCTCCAGCAGGCGGCCCACCCGGGGCAGCTCGAGAAAGACGACGTCCCCGAGCTGAGACTGGGCGAAGTCGGTGATGCCGACCGTGGCGACGTTGCCGTCGACCACCACCCATTCGTGCGTCTCGGTGTAGTAGCGCTCCGCCATCCGCTCTGCCTCCTTTGCCTGCTAAGCCCTGGTCGCCTGCCGCACCGAACCCCGGTAGAAGGGCAGCCGGGCCACCTGGGCCGAACCGTCACCACCTCGCGTCTCCACCTGCACCGGCGCGCCCGGCGGTGGTGCGCCCTCCAGAGATGCCATGGCGATCCCCCGCTGGAGGAAGAAGGAGTACGTGCCGCTGGTGACCGTGCCGATCAGCCGGCCCCCGGCAGCGACGCCGGCGTGGTGTCTCGGAATCGTACGTTCGCCGCACTCCAGACCGACCAGCCGCCTCCGCGGTCCCTGTGCCTTGGCGGCGGCCAGCGCCGCCCTGCCGATGAAATCGCCCTTGTCGAGGCGAACCGTCCAGCCCAGTCCGGCCTCGTAGGGGTTGGTCTGCTCGTCCATGTCGCTGCCGTACAGGCGCAGGCCGGCCTCGAGACGGCAGACATCCCGCGCCGCCAGGCCGCTGGGCGTGGCCCCGGCCGCCACCAGCGCGTCCCAGACCGAGCCCACGCGATCGCTGGCGATGAAGAGCTCGAAGCCGTCCTCGCCCGTGTAACCGGTACGCGAGATCAAGACCGCGGCCCCCGCCACCCGGCCTCTCTCGACCCCGAAGTATGGGATCGAGTCCACGTCCACCCCCTCCGCCGGGAGCATCGCCTGCGCCCCTGGGCCCTGCAGCGCGATCAGGGCCAGCTCCTCGCTGCGGTCACGAACCGTGACCGCCGGAGGTGCGTGGCCCCGCATCCAGGCGACGTCCTTGTCCCGATTCGAGGCATTGACGACGGCGTGCCAGCCTCCCTCGCGGTCGTGGTAGATGACCAGGTCGTCGATGATGCCACCATCCTCCCGGCAGAGCAGGTTGTACTGGGCGTGGCCCGGCTCCAAGCCGGCGAGGTCGTTGGTCACCAGGCCGTTGAGAAAGCCTCCGGCTCCCTCCCCCTCGAAGCTGAGGCGGCCCATGTGGCTGACGTCGAAGAGTCCGGCCGCGCTGCGCACCGCCTGCTGCTCCTGCTTGACGCTGCTGTACTGCTGCGGCATCTCCCAACCGGCGAAGTCGACCATCCGCGCCCCCGCCGCCCGATGCTGCGGATGGAGAGGCGTCCGCCTAGGCTCCATCGCCGCCCTGATCCGGCTCCACGTCGTGGTCGAGCAGCGCGTCGAGATTGATCTCGTCCGGGTCCAGGAACGGGATCAGGTCCTCGTCGTGCCGGCGGCGGGCATTCTCGACAAGGCCGCGGATCTGCTCGATGCGCTCGAGGGACCACTCCAGCTTCTGGGCTAGGTCGGCCACCGTCGCCCGGCGCCCGAGCTCACGCCGCACCCGGCCCTCGGCCCGCTCGTACTCCTCGGCCGCCTTGACCAGCAGCCGCTTGTCCAGCTCCGCCTGGCGCTCCTGGTCGAGAGCCCGATCCATCTGCACCTCGATCGCCTCCTGGGCGAAGACGCCGAACTCGCGGCCGCCTCCATCTTCGTCGAACCGGTCGATGGCGGCCAGCAGCCCGATGCTGCCCTCCTGGACCAGATCGCCGGCGCCCAGGCCGCGACCGTGGCGCTGGCCGGCCGCCGCCACCACCCAGTCGAGATGGACGCGGAGCAGCCTCTCCCGCGCCTCCTGGTTGCCCAGGGAGGCCGCGGTGAGCAGGCGGGCGTACTCGCTGGGATCGGGATGCTTGACCTGCCGGGCCTCTTCAGCGAGGGCGCGCACACTGGCCGCTTCGGAAGGTTCGATTCCCGGCTCCCGCTCCGATCGGGGTGCCATTCAGCCGCTAATTGTAGGCGGGGGGACGGAAGGCCCTGGTCCGCGTTCGTATACTCCGGCCGTGGCTGAGGCCGAGTCTGCGGAGCCCGGGACCGGCCTCTCGGGCGCCTCCTCGGGCCCTAGGTTGGGCGGGCGGTCGCCGGCGATCCGGGCCGTCGGGGGCCGCAGCGAGTCGGCGATCGCGCGGAGCGGCGCTCCCGACCGCAGTTCCGCCGCCGCCACCGAGATCGTGACCCTGCTCCCGGATGCCGGCCGGCGTGGTCCTGAGTGGCCGCCGGGAAAGGAGACGGACCTCGAATAGCCCCTGGCTCGCCCTTGCCCTCCCTCTCGGCCAGGGCGGCCGCCTGGTCGACGCCACCGCGCTGATCTTCCTGGCCCCTCTGCCCGTGATCCTGATCGCAAACTGGCGGCGCCTGGCCGAGCATGGCTCGCGAGCCGCGGACTGGCGACGGGAGGCCGGCCGGCTGGCCTGGCCGCTGCTGGGCGCCCTGGGCGCGGGCAGCTTCCTGCTCGGACTGATCGAGATGACCGCCGCCGGCGCCCCCGGGGGCGGCGGGCGAGGTCCGCTCGAGTTCGGGCTGGTGCTGGGCCTGTCCGGGGTCCTCGTACTGGGTCTGGTCTGGCGGCCGTTCCGGGTCGCCCTGTCCAGGGTGATCCCGATCGACGCCGACAACGTGCTGGACGCCATTGCCCTCGGATTCGTAGTTCTGCTGGTCGGCACCCAGGTGGGCACTCAGCTAACCTCCGACGTACTGGCCCAGCAGGCGCGCACCGGCAGCGCTCTGCAGCCCGGCGACCTTCTGCTCCAGGAACTGCCCTTCCTGCTGGCGGCGCTTCTGGGCGTGGGCCTCTTCGTCCGCCGGGCCCCCGGCTCGGCCCTCCGCCGCCTGGGCCTGGTCCGGCCGGCCTGGTGGCAGCTGACGGGAGCGCTGGCCGCGGCCGGTCTCTTCTATCTCTTCAGCGCCGGCGTCGACCAGCTGGCCCAGTGGCTCACTCCGGCCCTGGCCCAGAAGGTGGCGGCAGCCAATCAGCGCTTGTTCGGCGCTCTGGGCAATCCCGTCGGCATCGCCACCATCGCCCTCGCCGCCGGGATCTGCGAGGAGGCCCTGTTTCGGGGGGCCCTGCAGCCTCGGATCGGGTTGCTCCTGACCGCCCTGGTGTTCGCCGCGGTCCACACCCAGTACGGGCTCTCCCTGGACGCCCTGGCCGTCTTCATCCTGGCGCTGGGCCTGGGCCTGGTCCGCAAGTACGCCAACACCACGGCCAGCATGACCTGCCACGTCGCCTACAACGCGATCGCCGGAGTCGGGGTGGCGGGCGCGCTGCGGGGCCCCGCGCTCGGGCTCGAGGGCCTGCTCATCGCGGTCACGCTCGCGCATCTCTTTACAAGCACCGTTGGTAAGTCGCCGCCAAGCGAATAGAATCAGCCTGTGACACCAGATGTCGCGACCTTTCCCCAGGTTAACCCCAAGATGTTGATATCTATGCTGCGAATCATCGCGGTGGTCAACCAGAAGGGAGGAGTCGGCAAGACCAGCACGGTGATGAACCTGGGGGCAGCCCTGGCCGAGCGGGGAGCGCAGGTCCTGGTCATCGACATGGATCCGCAGTCCAACAGCACCAGCGGTCTGGGGGTCGACCCCGCCCGAGCTCGCCTGACCGTCTACCACCTGCTCTCGGGCAGCGCCGGCATCGAAGAGGTGGCCGCTCCCACTGCGGTGCCCGGGCTGCACGTGGTGCCATCCCAGGTCGGGCTGGCCGGGGCTGAGATCGAGCTGGCGAGCCAGACCGAACGTGAGCTTCGCCTGCGCCGAGCCCTATCTCGGCTCACAAGTGGCTTCAGTTACGTTCTGATCGACTGTCCGCCCTCGCTCGGCCTGCTCACCCTCAACGCCCTGGCGGCCGCCAGCGAGATGCTGATCCCGATGCAGGCGGAGTACTTCGCCCTCGAGGGCCTCGCCCACCTCGTGTACACCCAGCAGCTGGTCCGGATGAACCTCAACCCGGCGCTCGAGGTCGGGGGCATCGTCATGACCCAGTTCGACGGCCGCACCACCCTGGCCTGGGACGTGCTCCAGGAAATCCGCCGCGCCTACCCCGAGAAGCTCTACCGAACCCTCATTCCCCGCAACATCCGGGTCAGCGAGGCTCCCAGCCACGGCCTTCCGGTGACCCATTACGATCCCGGCTGCCGCGGCGCCCTGGCGTATCGCGAGCTGGCGGAGGAGGTTACAGCCCGATGAGTCGACCGCGCGGCCGAGCACTCGGCCGGGGCTTGGAGGCTCTGATCCCGCTCACCCCTGAGGGCGGCGCCGGCGCCGGCATGGGGGTCCCCCAATACGTCAGCGTCGACCAGATCCGGCCCTCCGCCGGACAGATGCGCAAGCGGTTCGAGTCGGAGCCGCTGCGGGAGCTGGCGGACTCGATTCGCGAGCACGGCGTGCTCCAGCCGGTCCTCCTGCGCCATCTGGACGCCGGCTTTGAGCTGATCGCCGGTGAGCGTCGCTGGCGGGCGGCTCGGATGGCCGGGCTGGAGGTGATCCCGGCCATCGTCCGGGTTGACACCGGGGCCGAGGACAGCCTGCTCCTGGGCCTGATCGAAAACCTTCAGCGCGCCGACCTCGATCCCATTGAAGCGGCTCGGGGCGTCCGCCGTCTGATCGAGCAGTTCGGCCTGACCCATGAGCAGGCGGCAGCCCGGCTCGGCAAGCACCGGGTCGCCGTGTCGCAGGCCCTCAGGCTGCTCAGCGGCTGCCCGGCCCTGGTCTCGGCCACCGCCGCCGGCGCGATCTCGGCTGGGCACGCGCGGGCGCTGGTCGGGCTGCCCACCCCGGAAGCCCAGGAGAGCGGCCTCAAGGTGGTCCTCGCGCGCCAGCTCTCGGTGCGGCAGACCGAACGCTGGGTCCGGGGCTATGCGCCGGCGCGCCCGCCCCGGCCGGCTCGAGCCCCGGCCGCCGGCTCCGCCCGGGACACTACCGGCGTCCAGGAGCAGCTGGCGGAGCGGTACGGCGCCGCAGTCAGTCTGACCGGTGATCGGGCGCGCGGTTCCATCACCCTGCGCTACTCCTGCGGTGAGGAGCTGGAAGGGCTGATCGACGTCCTGCTCGCATAGGCCTCCCCGTTCGGTTCCACGTTTTACATTGGCGAGCGCCAGATCAGTAACGTGATCTGGCGAATGCTCAACGTCAAGGGCCCGCTGGCCGAGATTGTCGAGGTGATCCTGCTCGCTCTCGGCCTCTACCTGGTCATCACCTTCGCGGTCCAGACAGTGCACGTGATCGGGCTGTCGATGTACCAGACGGTGGACGACAGCGACTACCTGATCGCGACCAAGATCG
>JBBSHA010000022.1:0-14781 GCA_038253595.1 Candidatus Dormibacterales bacterium | reverse complement strand
GGGGGGCCGCCGGCGGGTGGCGGATTGGAGTTCTGGCCGGGCGGCTGCCAGCCGCCACCGGGCGGCGGTGGCGGGTTGGAGCCGGGAGGCGGGGGAAGGTCGCTCACGGAATGTCCTCCTGTTCAGACGCTGGCGGGCGGCGGGGTGGCCGGACGGGACGGCGCGGGACGTCGGACGACCCCGGCGAGGATGGCGCAGCCGGGGACCAGCGTCAAGGCCGGCCTTGTGCAGGAGTGCGCAAGGCGGCCTCCTTGATCAGCCTCGGCGGCGGGGAACAGGGATCCTATTTCAGGAGGGCGCGGGAGATCACCACCCGCTGGATCTGGTTGGTGCCCTCGTAGATCTGGGTGATCTTGGCGTCACGCATCATCCGCTCCACCGGGTAGTCCTGGATGTAGCCGTAGCCGCCGAGAATCTGGACCGCGTCGGTGGTGACCCGCATCGCCATGTCGGAGGCGAACAGCTTGGCCATGGCGGCGAGCTTGGTCAGGTCGGGGGCCCGCTGGTCGACCTTGGTGGCGGCCAGGTAGACGAGGTGACGGGCCGCCTCGATCTGGGTGGCCATGTCGGCCAGCATGAACTGGATGCCCTGGAAGGCGGCGATCGGCTGTCCGAACTGGCGCCGCTCCTTGGCGTAGCCGAGGGCGAACTCGAGCGCCCCCTCGGCGATCCCCAGGGCCTGCGCCCCGATGCCGGGCCGGGAGCGGTCGAGCACGTTGAGCGCGAGCTTGAAACCCTGGCCCTCCTCGCCCAGCCGGTTGCCGGCGGGGACTTTGACCTCGTCGAAGGCCAGCGCCGCGGTCGGCGAGCCCCTGATGCCGAGCTTGTGCTCGATCTTGAGCACCGCCCACGGGCTCTGCTCCTTCTCGAGGACAAACGCGCTGACGCCGCGCGCCCCCGCCTCGCCGGTCCGCGCGAAGAGGACCAGGGTCTCGGCGATGCCGCCGTGGGTGATGAAGATCTTGCTCCCGCTCAGAACGTACTCGTCGCCGTAGCGCTTGGCAGTGGTCTTCATGCTGGCGGCGTCGGAGCCCGAATCGGCCTCCGAGAGCGCGTAGGCGGCCACCCGGCCCTGGGCCAAGGGCGGGCAGAAGCGCTTCTTCTGCTCCTCGGAGCCCGCCACCAGGATCGGATACGAGCCGAGCGCCTGGACCGCCAGGATCAGGGACGAGGTGGTGTCGACCTTGGCGATCTCCTCGATGCCCATGCAGATCGACACGCTGGAGCCGCTGATCCCGCCGTACTCCTCGGGAAAGGGGATGGCCAGGATCCCGTGCTCGGCGAACAGCTCCTCGAGGTCCCTGGGGTATTCCGCCCGCTCGTCGATCGCAGCCGCCCGGGGGGCGACCTTGTCCTGCACCAGCTCTCGGATGGTGTCGCGGATCGCCAGCTGCTCTTCCGAGAACGAGAAGTCCACCCCGGGATTATCCGCGCTCGGGGAGAGTGAGCGAGCCCAGCTGGATGGCGAGGAGCGCCCAGAAGGCGACCGCCAGGTCGTTCTTGAAGTAGGGCACGTCGACCATTCCGTGCACTACGATCGCTGCCAGGGCGCCGAGCAAGCCGATCGCCAGGCTCCGCGCCCAGGGGCCGGCCGCCAGCCCGCGCCGGCAGGTCCGGACCCCCTGAACCAGGGCCAGGAGGATGCCCGCCAGCCCGACCAGGCCGGTCTCGGCCCAGAAGTTGAGGACCAGGTTGTGGGGGTAGATCAGGTTCTCGGCGTAGCCGTCCACCCGGTAGCGGGCGACCGCCGACCGAAAGCCGTTCAGGCCGCCGCCCACCAGCGGCCGGTGGGCGAGCAGGTTGAGGGTCGAAGCCCAGAGCCGGCGGCGCAGGTTGAGCGTGTTGTTCTGGTTGTCGGGTTCGAACTCGACCGCGATCCGGTGCCGGACCTGGTGGCTGCCGGCCACCGCGGCCGCGACGAGCACCAGCGCCGCCCCCAACACCAGCCAGCGCCGGCGGTGGAACACCGCCACCACCATCGCCAGCACGATCAGCGTCGCCCAGCCCGCACGCGAGTAGCTGAGCAGGATGGCGAGCGCGAACAGCCCGAAGCCGGCGCCGGCGGCCAGCCGCTCGCGGCGGACTTCCGAGTGGAGGGCGATCGCCAGGGCCACGGCCGCCAGCGGTTCCAGGTAGAGCGCGACCGCGTTGTTGGTTTGGAAGATGGCCACCTGGGGGGTGACCTGGTTGAAGCTGTGGGTGGCCAGGGCCACGCCGTCCACCACGAGGTTGGCCACCGCCACCACCAGCCCGGCGCACCCGAGTCCGGCGAGCAGCAGGCGCGCGCGCTCGCGGCGGCGGGCGAGCGCGGCGATGACCAGCCCGGCCGCCATCGGCTCCAGGAAGTAGGCCCGCCAGATACCCAGCGCCTTTACGTGGTCGGAGGCGGTGAACACCGTGTCGATGCCGGCACCGGCCAGGAGCAGGGCGGCCGGAATCGTGTAGGGATTGCGCCAGGGCAGCTCGCGCCAGTGGGCGTGGGCGCCGAGACCGATTGCCAGCAGCAGCAGCACCTCCAGGACCGTGCTGGGCAGCGGCCCCACGTGAAAGCGGAGGTTGTAGGCGGGGCCGGCGGCCAGCGCCAGCGCCATCACCGCCAGGGCGGCGGCGCGGGTTCGCGAGCGGGTCAGCGCAGCAGTTCCCGGGCGATCACCAGGCGCTGGACCTGGTTCGAGCCCTCGTAGATCTGGAGCGCCTTGGCGTCCCGGAAGTGGCGCTCGAACGGCTGCTCGGCGATGTAGCCGTAGCCGCCGGCGAGTTGAACCGCGTCGATCGCGATCTCCATGGCGGAGTCGGTGGCGAACAGCTTGCACATGGAGGCTTCGCGGGTGAAGGGCCGGCCCGCCGAGCAGAGGGCGGCGGCGTGGTACGTCATCTGGCGG
The DNA here is from genome assembly GCA_038253595.1 of Candidatus Dormibacterales bacterium. Taxonomy (GTDB): domain Bacteria; phylum Chloroflexota; class Dormibacteria; order Dormibacterales; family Dormibacteraceae; genus JBBSHA01. Next base: position 11,899 of record JBBSHA010000022.1, on the reverse strand, counting down.
GCGGCCGCCAGCCGGGTGGCCATGTCGGCGAGCATGAAGCCGACCCCCTGCCGGCTCGCCACGGGCGCCCCGAACTGCTCCCGCTCCCGGGTGTGCGCCAGCGCCTCGTCGAAGGCCGCCTGGGCGATCCCCAGCGCCTGCCCGGAGATGCCGATCCGACCCGAATCGAGCGCCCGCATCGCCACCGTGAAGCCCCTACCCTCGGCATGGAGCAGGGCTCCGGCCGGAACCCGGACCTCCTCCAGCACCAGCTCGCCGGTGGCGGACCCGTTTAGGCCCATCTTCTTGAAGACCTGGCCCACCCGCAGGCCGGCGCTGCCGGCGGGGACCAGGAAGGCGCTGATGCCGCCCGCCCGGGAGCCGGCCGAGGTGCGCGCGAAGACCAGGTAGAGGCCCGCCTCCCCGATGTTGCTGATGAAGACCTTGGTCCCCGACAGCACCCACTCGCCGCCCTCCCGGCGGGCAGTCGTCTTCAATGCGGCCGCGTCCGAGCCGGAGTCGGGTTCGGTCAGCGCGAAGGCGCCCAGCACCTCGCCCGAGGCGAGGCGGGGCAGCCACGCCCGCTTCTGCTCGGGGGTTCCGAAGAGCACGACCGGCTCGCTCGCCACCGAGTTGTGGACGTCGACGATCACGGCCGTGCTGGCGCAGGCCTGGGCCAGCTCCTCGATGCAGACCGTGAAGGCCAGGTGATCGAGGCCGGCTCCGCCGTACTCGGACGGAACCAGGATTCCCATCAGGTTCAGGCGGGCCGCCCCGGCGATCGCCTCGGAGGGGAAACGGTGCTCGCGGTCGACGGCGGCGGCGAGCGGGCGGACCTCGGCCTGGGCGAATTCCCGCACCGCTGCGCGCAGCGCCAGGTGGTCCGGTCCCAATTCGAGATCCAACGCGCCCCTAAAATACTGGGCTACCAATGGAAGCAGGGCCCCGATACCTCGAGGGAACCACGGTCGGCAGCGGCCGCGATATCATCGGCGTGCGCCGGGACCGGATCGCGGCCATCATCGAGCAGGGCCGCGAGATCATCGGCCGGGCCAAGGCAGACCGGATCCTGCCCGACACCATCACCGGCTCGACGGCGGCCCTGCTGGTGACCATCGCCGGCTACGGCGAGCCCCTCAGCGAGGGCCAGTGGCGGGAGATGTCCGGCGTCGTGGGCGGCATAATGCGGGAGTCCACGTACGCCGACCTCGCCCGCCTTCGCAGCCTGATTTCCCAGCAGCAGTTCCTGAACGTCGCCCGCAACGCCGGCTACGCGCGCTTCATCCGCCGCCTCGACGACGGACGCTGGGTCTGCGAGCTGACTCCCAAACTGGACGACGTCCCGGATGAATAGGCGCTCGGCTGGGGCTCCGCTTCATGGGGGAGGCAAGCCTCCCCCATGGGCCCCCACCGCTACTGCTGGGTGGGTCGGCGGGGTACGGACTCACTCGGCCGGGATGAACCCCGCCTTACATCCACACCCCCTTCATGGGGCGGCAGGCCTCCCCCATTGGACCCCTCCTCTACTGCCGGGTGGAATGGCGGGGGGTATGGGCTCATGAACCCGGCCTTACGTCCGCACCATCCAGCACCGCGATGGCCGCCTCAGATGCTGCCCCTTGGGGACACCCAACGGGTGGGCTGGTGGGTCACCGCTGCGATGGCATCGTAGTCCTGGTCGTAGTGCACCAACACCCAGCCGGCCTCTTCGGCACAGGCGGCGATGATCAGGTCCGCCGGTTTGACCGACCTGTGGTGCTGATTGCCTCGGTGGGCGAGACGCTCATAGACGAATAGCATCCTGCCCCAGGCGCGTTCGCTCATGGTGTGATTGGGCATCGCTGAGAGGTTCTGGCGCAGGAGTGTGAACTCCGCTCCCGAGCGGGCGCTGTGGAGCAGCTCGACCTTCACCATCTCGCAGATCCCGATCTCCCCAGCGGCCATGCGGGCCTGCCACCAGGAAGCCACAGCCGGCTCGCGCCGGAGCGCCCAGACCGAGGTGTCAGCGAGCTCGGGCATCCTGCTGCACGGGTACCTCGAAGCGCGGTCGCCGGAGCTCGGCCAGTGAAGCCAGGGTCAGGTCGGGCAGTTCCATCTCGAGCAGGCGCGCCCGCCGGCGCGATGCCACCAGCTCGCGCAGCGCCAGCGTCACCGTGTTCGTAGCCGAACTCATTGCAGCTTCCTTCTCCGCCTCCGCCAGGAGCTCGACAGGCAGATTCAATGTGGTCCGGTGCCGCTTCGTCTCATCCAGGTCGTCAAGCTGAAGCACTATGCGACCATACCATGCGAGTCGGGCCGCGCATACGTTCTAGGCGTGAGCGTATGCGCTAGTCCGGGAGAGACCCGGAAGCGGACGCTGTCGAGGTCGTCGGCGACGGTCATGGCCTACTCCGTCAGGCGGCCTGATCCGCGGCCCGGCGGCTCCTACTTCGTGATTGGCGGCCGGGCGTGGGCGACCAGGCCGCGGGAGGTGTGGTTCTCCAGTTCGACCAGGTCGAGCAGCGGGGCCGGGATGTTGTAGAGGAAGGGGCTGGGGGAAAGGGTCACCGCCTTGCCGAACAGGTGGCGGACGTTGCTGACGGTGAGGTAGAGCAGTTCGCGGGCCCGGGTGATACCGACGTAGGCCAGCCGGCGCTCCTCATCGAGGCCCCGGCCCTCCTGGTAGGCCCGCTCGTGGGGCAGCAGCTTGTCCTCCAGGCCGGTGAGGAAGACGACCGGGAACTCCAGGCCCTTGACCATGTGCAGCGTGATCAGGGTGACCCGGGAGCGGCCGCTGTCGAGATCGTCGCTCTCCGAGGTGAGGGCGATGTCGGTGAGAAAGCGCAGCAGGCCCTTGGGGGCCGCCAGGTGGTCGTAGTCGGCGGCCAGGCTTCTCAGCTCGGCCAGGTTGTCCAGCCGGTGACCACCGGCCCGGGTGCCGTCGTCGAAGTGCTCGGGCAGATTGCAGCGCCGGAGGATCAGCTGGACCAGCTCGCTCGGCTTCAGGGAGCCGGCCTGGGCGGCGATCGGCGCCACCTCGGCGTGAAACTGAGCCAGGGCCTGGCGGGCGTCACCCGGGACCTCGACCTGCTCGGCGATCCCGCAGGTGGTGAGGATGTCCGTGCCGCCGTCCGCGGCGGACGCGATCGCCGCCTGGGCGGTCCGGCCCGACAGCCGCCGCTTGGGCACGTTGGCGATCCGGTCGAAGCTGACCGCGTCCGCCGGGTTGGCCACAAAACGTAGGTAGGCGACCGTGTCCTTGATCTCCCGGCGGTCCCAGAACTTGAGCCCGCCGACCAGGTTGTAGGGGATTCGGTGCTCGACCAGAGCCCGCTCGAAGGCGCGCGACTGGGCGTTGGTCCGGTAGAGGACGGCGAAGTCGCTGTGGGGCCGGCCCTCGACGTCGGCCAGGCTGGCGATCTCGTCCGCGACGTAGCGCGCCTCCTGGTCGTCGTCTGCTGCCAGCAACAGCACCGGCCGGCGGCCCTCCCCGAGGTCGCTCCACAACCGCTTCTCGGCCCGCTCCCGGTTCCGGGAGATCACGCTGTGGGCGGGCGCCAGGATGGCCTGGGTGGAGCGGTAGTTCTGCTCCAGCTTCACCACCCGGGCTTCCGGGAAGTCGCGCTGGAAGTCGAGGATGTTGCGGACATCCGCTCCCCGGAATCCGTAGATGCTCTGGTCGTCGTCGCCAACCACGGTCAGGTTGCGGTGGCCCGCCGTGAGCATCCGGAGCAGCGAGTACTGGGCCCGGTTGGTGTCCTGGTACTCGTCCACGAGGACCTGGCGGAATCGGTCCTGCCACTCGCCGAGAACGTCGGGATTCTCCTCCAGCAGCCGGACCAGGTTGCCGAGGATGTCGTCGAAGTCCATCCCGTTCGACTCCCGGCTGAGCTGCTGGTAGCGGTCATGGACCGCCCGCAGCAGGGGCTTCTCAGGCGGGCGCAGATCCGACTTGGCCAGGCTGAGGGCGCCGAGCAGCGGACCGATCGGGTGCGTCCGCGGGTCCAGCTCGAGGTCGGCCAGCGTCCGCTTGAGGATCGATCGGGCGTCGTCCTCGTCGAAGATGGCGAAGCCCTCGCGGTAGCCCAGGCGCTCGGCGTGGGGGCGCAGCATCCTGGCCGCGGTGGCGTGGAAGGTGCCGATCCAGATCCCCGGCGGGCGACCTTTGAGGAACGCCTGGACCCGCTCGCGCATCTCCCGGGCTGCCCGGTTGGTGAACGTCAGGGCGAGCACCTGGCCCGGCTCCGCCCGGCCGCTGACGAGCATGTGGGCGATCCGCGTGGTGAGCACCCGGGTCTTTCCGCTGCCGGCTCCCGCGAACACCAGCAGCGGCCCGTCGCCGTGGGTCACCGCCTGGTACTGGGGCTCGTTGAGCCGGCTGAGGTCGACGTGGGCGGAGAGGGCGGCTTCGACCAAGGGCCGGGGTGGCGGGGAGCTCAGCCGGTCAGACCGCGGGCGATCAGCATGCGCTGGACCTCGCTGGTGCCCTCGCCGATCTCGTTGATCTTGACGTCGCGATAGTAGCGGGCGACCGGGTAGTCCTCGATGAAGCCGTAGCCGCCGTGGATCTGGACCGCCTGATCGGCGGCCCGCTTGGAGGTTTCCGACGCGTAGAGCTTGGCCATCGCGGCCAGCCGCGTGACCTCCTCGGTGCTCTCCTCGGCGGCCGAGTAGGTCACGGCCGCCTTGTAGGTGATCAGGCGGGCCAGTTCGACCTCCAGGGCCATGTCGGCCAGCTTGAACCCGATGGCCTGAAAGGCGGCAATCGGCCGCCCGAAGGCGTTGCGCTCGCGGGCGTAGGCACAGGACGCGTCCAGGCAGGCCTGGGCCACCCCGACCGAGAGCGCGGCGATCGCGATCCGCCCCCCGGTCAGCGTGCGCAGGAACTGGCGGTAGCCGCCGCCCCGGCGGCCCAGCAGGTTGGCCTCGGCGACCCGGCAGCCGTCGAACGCCAGCGGGTGGGTGTCTGACGAGTGCCAGCCCAGCTTGCGGTACGCGGGCTGGATCTCGTAGCCGGGCGTCCCCTGGGGCACCAGGATGGCGCTGATCTCGCCCCGGTGGGCGCCCTCGCCGCGAGCGGTGACGGCGGTGATGGTCACCCCGGCCGAGATGTCGGTGCCGGAGTTGGTGATGAACTGCTTGGCGCCGTCGATCACCCACTCCCCGCCCTCCAGCGCCGCCCGGGTCCGGGTGGCCCCGGCGTCGGAGCCGGCGCCCGGCTCGGTCAGCCCGAAGGCCCAGAGCCGGCGTCCGGACAGCAGGTCGGGCAGCCACGCCTCCTTCTGCTCGCGGGTGCCGAAATCGTGGATCGGGCCGGCACCGAGGGAGACCGCCGCCTCCAGGGTGATGCCGACGCCCGCGTCCCCCCGCGAGATCTCCTCGATCGCGATGCAGTAGGAGAGGAAGTCGCCGCCGGCACCCCCCCACTCCTCGGAGAACGGGAGCCCGAACAGGCCCATCTCCCCCATCTGGCCGACGATCTCGTACCCGAAGCGATGCTCGCGGTCGAGCGCCTCGGCAGCCGGCGCCACCACGTCGCGGGCGAACTCGCGGCACAGGTCGCGGACGGCCTGCTGCTCGTCGCTGAGTTGAAAATCCACGAGGGGCATCGTAAGGCCCCGGCTAGGATGGCCTGGCAGGGTGCCGGAGATGCTCGAGTACGAAGCCGCGGTCGCGGCCGTCGATGCGATGCGGGCGCGGGAGGGGCCGGCGCTCAACCAGCTCTGCCGCACCCGCCTGCTCGGGCACGGCCGGCGGACGCAGCGCAGCATCGTGCTCTTCCACGGCATCACCAACTGCCCCCAGCAATTCGATGCCCTGGGCGGCCGCCTGCACGAGGCCGGCTACAACGTGCTGCTGCCCCGCTACCCCCACCACGGACTGGCCGACCGGATGAGCACCGACATCGGGAGGCTGACCGTGGCCGACCTGACCGGACTGGCAGGCGAGGCGGCGGACATCGGGAGCGGCCTTGGCGAGCGCGTCACGGTGGCCGGGCTCTCCCTGGGCGGGGTGGTCTGCGCCTGGCTGGCCCAGCAGCGCCCGGTCGACCTCGCCGTCCTCATCTCACCGCTGTTCGCGATCAGGCGCCTGCCCGTGGGCCTCACCCGCACGCTTGGGCTGGCGGCCCGAGTGCTGCCGGACCGCTACTTCTGGTGGGACCCGCGCCTGCGAGAATCGCTGCCGCCCCCCTACGGCTACCCGCGCTGCTCCACCCGCGCCTTCGGGACCATGCTCAGCCTCGGCCGCGACGTCCAGGGCGCCGCCCGCCGGCGGCCGCCCCGGGCCGGGGCCGTCGTGGCGGTCACCAACGCCCACGATCCCGGGCTCAACAACCACGCCACCGAGCGCCTGGTGGAGACCTGGCGCCGGCGCTGGGGGGAGACGGTGCTCACGCACGAGTTCCCGGACTCCGCCCGCCTGCCCCACGACCTGATCGACCCCAGCCACCCGGAGCAGCAGGTGGACCTCGTCTATCCGGTCCTGCTCGACCTGCTGGCCCGACCGCTCAGTTCGGGAGGACGCTCAGCTTGAGCATCCAACTGAACGCCAGCACGGTCACCGCGGCTGCGAGCAGGGCTTTCCACCAGACCCGCGGCAGGCTCACCCCCCGGTTCAACGCACGTCCGGCGGCCAGCACCGGGATGGCGAGCAGGGTGGCGTAGAAGAATCCCGGTCCGAGCGGGTAGAGCCGGGCGGCGTGGGCGGCGTCCCCCTGCCACATGTACGCGAACGAGCGGGTGCCGCCGCAGAACGGGCAGGGGTGGCCGGTCAGGAGCAGGAAGGGACAGGCGGGCAGCGTGACGTGGCCGGCGGAGGCGGCAAAGTAGACCCGCGTGTACAACAGCCAGGCCAGCATGCCGGCCAGAAAGACGAGATTGCGGGTGCGGGCCTCGGATCCCAGCGGGACCAGCGCCACGGCGGACTCCCTCGCCACGCCCGCGAGTCTACAGCGCGGCTGCGGGCCTCGCAGTCTGCGGAGTAACGGCCCCCAGGACGCCGCGAGGTTCCCGACTGGTCAGGAAGTCGATCAGTACCCTCAGGGGCGGGTGGCTACGAGGTAGTGACTCACGATCAGCACGCTGGGCGGGGGCAGGGGTTCGATCGTGACGTCCTGTACGAAGTCGAATCCGGATGCTTCGAGCTCGGCGCGGAGTTCATCGAATGTGAGGATGGGCGCGCCCCAGACATCGTGCACGAGGTGAGCGATGGCCTGGGCGCGAGCCCTCTCAGGGACCGACGCGACGCCGTGAATGCTGCCCTCAAGGGGGTACCAGAACACGGGTTCGACAAGGATCCCGCCGACCTTCAGCGCACGGTGGGCGGCGCCCAGGGCGCCCGCTCGGTCGGTCGCGGCAAAGAAGGGCTGGGACCAGAAGGCCGTGTCAAACGCAGCCTTCTCCTCCACCTCGGCGGCGTCCTGGTCACGGATCTCCAGACGGTCGGCCACACCCATCGCGGCAGCCCGGCGGCGGGCTTCCGCGGCGACGACGGGATCGTGCTCCACCCCCACGGCGCTGAGGCTTGGATGCGCGACCAGGGAGGCGAGTAGCTGCACGGCAACCCCGCATCCCAGCTCCAGGTGATGCGCGCCGTTCCGCCATGCCGCCATCAGTTCGGGAACGAGGCCCAGCCGGGCGCTGGCAGCGGCCACCATGAGCGACGTCGGGGAACCGGCGGCCGCGGCAATGGCGAGCCAATTGCCCGAGGTCAGGCCGGGCTGGGGGACCGTCGCGTCGGCCGCCAGCCGGATGCAGTGAGCGTATTCCGTGGCCCAGCCGAGAAGGTCGGCCAGGTCAACGATAACGTTGGGGTCCGACACCGCCGCGAAGTCGGGTGCGAGCTCGTACAGATCGCCCTCGGAGCGGACCACACCGTGGATTGCGAGGGCGCGACAGAGGCTGGCCACCCGCGAAAGCGGCAGCCCGAGGCGGTTCGCGATCGAGGTCAGCGTGGATCGCTCGCGAGTCGCCTCGAAGATTCCGGCGGCGCTCGCAGCATCGATGAGCGACAGGGCGAAGGCGCCCGCGATCCACCCGTCGAGCGTCGCCCTGGCGGCGAGGTACCTCTCGATCGCGGCGTCGGCCTCAACCGGCTGCACGGCGCCTCGTCAAGGGCGGCTGGGCTATGGATCGGATCGCGTCCAGGACACGGGGGTCGGGGTCGCGCAGTTCGGCGAGGCCGTCGGCCGCCAGCACCGATGCCCATTCCTCCTCCAGCGCTTGTCGGAGCGCGCGCATGCGGTAGGTGCCATCCGGCAGGCGGGCGACCGCGTAGCGAGCATATCGCTCGATCCATTGCTCCGGCCCTGCGGTGTATGCCCTGCGGCTCTCGCTGTACCAGTGCTCGAGGTATTCGGCAAAGCCGCCAAAGCGCCTGCTCTCCAGCTCAGAGCCCCAGCCCCTGACGAGGGCAGCAGCGTTCTCGCGGAAGGCGCGGTCACCGACGACCCCGTCCAGGAGTACCAGGGCGCCGGCGTTGACGCGGCGCGCCAGCACCGTCGCAACCGCGGCGCCGAGCGAGTGTCCCAGAACCACCGGCCGTCGCAGGTCAAGCGCCCCGATCAGCTCAACCAGGTCGGCGGCATGTTGATCGATCCCGTAGCCGGCAGAAGGCTTGTCGGAGAATCCATGACCGCGCAGATCGACCGAAACGAATCGGACCGAGGGCGCGAGTTGCTCGCCCAGCGCGGTGAGGCTGTAGGCGTTGCCCGCCGAGCCGTGGATGCCGAGGATCGCAGGCTCCCCTCCAGGCCAGTCGAGGATGTGCAGCATGATTCCAGGCAGCGTGACCATGTCCTCGCGCGGAAGGCTCCTCCCCCCCCGGTGGCCGCGTTCGTACCGGGACCGCACGGCCGGGCGGGGCTCGGCGTGCAGCTCAGTCCGGACGGTGTGCTGGTAGCGATCGTAGGTTTCGCGCGCACGATGGGGATCGTTCGCGACCTCGTGGGCGCGGATGAGCAGGACGTGCGCTTCCTCGAAGTAGGGATCCACTGCGATCAGCCTTGCCAGCGGCTCGAGAGCCTGCTCCGCTCGCCGAGATCGGATGGCAGCGCTCGCAAACGCCTCACAGACGCGGCGGAAAGTCTGCCGGAGTCGCTCCTGCTCGACGTAGAGCCAGGTGTCGAAGGCGACGCCCGCCGACACGGCCAGGCCCTGACAGAGGTCGCCGCGGTAGAGACCGAGGATTGCGGGCCCATCAGGATGGTCAGGGTGCTTGAGGAGGAGCGGCGCTCGGTCACGGAAGAGTTCGACATCGGTGTCGGCGTCGAGCCGCACGGTCGACCCCTCGTGGCGGAGGCAGGCGCCGAGCCCGGTCGGGAGGCGTGACCGCAGGTGGGACAGCTGCCAGCGAAGCGCCCGCGAGCATCGACAGCCTCCTCGAAGAGTAGGCGCGCCAGCTCAGTTCTCGCCACGGCCGTCCCGCCTACGGCCACGCGCGCGAGCAGAGCCATCGTTTTCGGTGCCAGCAACAGCGGGCGGAGCGTGGTGCCTGTCTCGACCGACGGAGTGCCAAACAGGCAGAGCCGCGATCGGAGTTCGGACTCCATGACCTGGTTACCCCCCGGCGCGATTATTCTGCCTTCGCGGCGGATTTACAAGCCGGGCGTATTGGGCTGAAGCGCATCCCTGACCATGACGGGGAGATCGATGCCAGCCGCCAATCGGTCGAAGAGAGGGATCCGGCCCACCGGGGCGTCGACCGGGATCGTGAGTGGGCCGCCATAGACCCTCCCGGTCCAGGCGTCGCGCCACGCCCCCCGCGGGAGGTAGACCTGTCTGCCGGTTGAGCCGGGTCGTGTCACCGGCGCGACGAGAATGTCGCTGCCGAGCAGATACTCGTCATCGAGGCGGTAGGTGGCGTCTTCTTCCGGGTAATCGAGGAACAGCGGGCGCACGATTGGAAGCCCGGTGGCATGTGACACTCCGGCTGCTCGGTAGAGGTAGGGCTCGAGGGAGGTGTGGAGCCGGGCATAGAGGCGGAACAGTTCTCTGGTATTCCCGTCGGTCCAGACGTCCACTGGGTTGTGCTCCGCCCCCAGCATGTCGCGCATCGTCGGAGTCAGTGCGCCCAGCTCCAGCCACCGAGCCCACAGCTCCTTTTCGTTCTGCAGGTGAGGGCCGTCGATGAAGCCGCCAATATCCGGCCCCCAGTAGGGCCGGCCCGAGATTCCGGCGCTCAGTAGCGCCGGCACAACCGAGGGCAGCCCTTTGCGGGGATCCCAGCTGCGTTCCTGGTCCCCCGTGAAGCCGCCGGTGACGTACCGCTCACTCCCGGTGTACCCGGATCGCGCGAAGAAGACGGTGTCGTCGGGTTTGGCCGCCTGGGCCGCCTCACGAACCGCCTCGGCGTAGAGAACGGGGTACCGGTTGTGGACGCTGCTGGCCGCCTCCCCGCTCGCGTAGACGCCGTCGGTAGGCGCGCCCTCGCCGAAGTCCTGCATGGCGCCGTCGAAGCCCGGCTCGCGGAGCGCGGCACCCACCCGTTGCTCCCACCAGCTCTTGGCCGCCGGCTTGGTGAAGTCGACGTAGGCGTGACGCTTCCAGGCCAGGATCGCTGGCCCGCCGTGCCGATTCAAGACCAGGTATCCGAGCGACCTTGCCTCGTCGAAGGCAGCCGAGCCCTCGAAGACGAAGGGATTGAGGTAGCCGAGCACCTTGAGGCCGCGGCCGTGAAGACGCCGGACGAAGGCCGGCAGATCCGGGTATGATCCCGGTCCGACCGGACCATAGATCCTCCACGGCCAGCCGAATCCAGAACGCTGGTCGACGGCGTCGTAGACCCATACCGCGTCAATGGGACCCCGAGAGCGTCGAGCCTATCGAGATCATTCTCCACCCGACGGGCCCCCCCGATCAGGTTCTTCCAGACGCCGAACGCCCATGGCGGGGGGAGCGGCGGCAGGCCGACGAGCTGGCCCGGCGCTCGAGGACGCGCTTGGGGTCCGGGCCCTCGATGACGATGACGCGGAGCGCCACCGTGTCGGTGTCGATGACAACGCAGCTGTGGTTCGTCGACGCAATGTCGAACCTCGATCGGGCCGAAGTGTCGAGCAGGATCCCATAGCCTCGGCTCGAGAGCAGAAACGGGGTGGCGACGTAGCTCCCCATTCGCTCAGGGTGAACCTCGCGGTCCTCAGTCCAAGCGTCGAGGACGCTGCCGCGCAGATCGGGGCCGGTGAAGCGCTCGCCGAGACCGTAGAAGTGTTCCCCCGGAGCCGCCCGCAACACGACGCGTCCTGGTCTGGCCTCGGCGACCCAGCTGCCTTCTCCGTGCGCGCTGATGGTGAGCGGAGATGCCGGCTCAACCGCCCCTCGCAGCGCCACGTTCCCAAGTCCGCCGACCTGTGACCACGGCCCAACACCGCACGACTCAATGTGGGAGGGCCATGCCGCCGTTCCCACCGGAGTGAGCATGAGGGGCAACAGCAAGCAGATGGCGCCCACGCGGCGACGCTGCGATGGTGGGCCGGTGCCATGGAGCAGCACACGCGCACCGTGGGGATGCGCCCGTGTGGAGAACCGTGTGCACCAACTTCAGGCTTCTGGCGCTCAACTGAGTGGGCTGAGGCGATCTGAGAGAAGGTCAACGCGCGGTGCGCCGAGTCGGGGTGCCGCCTAGTCGTGAACGCTGCTCACCCTGGCTACGACGACCGCTTGCTCGCCCCCACCCCGGGGGCGGGCCGCCGGCGTGCCAGCCACACCCCCGCCCCCAGCACGGCCAGGGCCGTGGCCGCGATCGGGGCCAGCACCAGGTACGTCTCCAGAGCCTCCAGCACGCCCCGAGGCTAGACCTCGCCCCCGGCGCAAACTCACACGCCGCTGTAACGACTTTGTAAGAAGCCCGGCGCGGCCGATCGGTCAGGCCTGGCGGAGCAGGTCCACGATCTGGTCGGTGGTCTCGGCGACGGCCACTCCGGCCGCCCGGAAGGCCTCCTCCT
>JBBSHA010000021.1:0-14897 GCA_038253595.1 Candidatus Dormibacterales bacterium | reverse complement strand
TCGCGGCCGGTGGCGACGACCCGGGACCACGCCTCGAGACGCTGGGCGATCGCCGCCCCGAGCGGCCCGCGATCCTCCACCACCACCCCCATCGCGGGGTGGGCGCCGCCGCCCCGAAGGAGCAGGTCGAGCAGGCCCAGGATGACCAGCGGGGCGACGAAGAGCAGCGCCAGCGTGCGCCGGTCGCGCCGGAACTGCTGGAGCAGACGCCGGGCGATGGCGAACACGCGGTGGCGGTTCATCGCGCCGGCTCGCCGGCGGCGGCGCCGGACAGGGCCAGGAAGGCGTCCTCCAGGCGCGCCACCCCGGCCCGCTGCCGGAGCTCGTCGGCGCTGCCCTCGGCCAGCATCGTGCCGGAGCGGATCAGGCCCAGGCGCTGGCAGCGCTCGGCCTCGTCCATGACGTGGCTGGAGACCACGATGGCGGTGCCCCGGCCGGCCATCTCCCCGAAGCCGTCCCACAGCTGCACGCGCAGCTGGGGGTCGACCCCGACCGTGGGTTCATCGAGGAGGAGCAGTTCGGGACGGTGGACCAGCGCGCAGGCCAGCGAGGCCCGCGTGCGCATGCCCCCGCTGAGAGTGGCAACCACCGAGTCCCGGCGGTCTAGCAGATCGACAAAGCGGAGGGCCTCGTCGATGCCGGCGACGGAGCCGTTCAGCGCCGCGAAGAAGCCCACGTTCTCGGCCACCGAGAGGTCGGGGTAGAGGGCGGCCGCCTGGGTCATGTAGCCGACCCGGGCGAGGACCGCCACGTCCGGCATTTCCACGCCGAGAACGGTCACGCTGCCGGCGTCGAGGCGCACCATGCCGACCAGGCTCCGGATCAGGGTGGTCTTGCCCGATCCGTTGGGGCCGAGCAGGCCGTAGACCTCGCCCCGCCGGACCCGGAAGCTGACCCCGTCCAGCGCCCGGAGCCGTCCGAAGCTCTTCGCGGCGCCCTCCACCACGACCGCCAATCCGTCATCGCTCATGGACATCCTCCTCGGCGGCCGGGGGCCGCATGGCGCGCACCCAGGCCGCGGCCAGCTCACCGGCCGCCGCCTCCAGCGGCAGGTCGAAGCCGAGCCGCTCCTCGACCAGCCCGCGCGTGATCAGGTGGAAGAGAACCGGGCCCACGAAGGCCTGCAGCGCCAGCACCGGGTGGAGCGGGCGCAGGCGGCCGGCCGCGGTCTGGCGGCCGATGTAGCTGAGCATCATCCCGAGACCGCGGCTGAGGGCGAAGTCGAGACCCTCGCCGGCATCGGGTGACCGGCCCGTCACCTCGAAGATCAGCGCTCGGACCATGCCCATTCGCCCGGCCACCTCGCGGACCACGACCCTGGCCACCTCCGGCATCACCACCTCGGGGGGTTCGGCCCCCAACCGCTCGATCGTGGCGGCGATGGCCTCCATCGGCGAGTAGACGCGAACCAGCTCCCGGAAGAGTGCCGGCTTGCCGGGAAAGAGCCGGTAGAGGCCGGCCCGGGAGACCCCGGCGGCCGCCGCCAGCTCATCCATGGAGAGTCCGCCCAGGCCGGTCCCGGCCAGCAGCTCGATGGCCGCGGCCAGCACCCGCTGGCGGGCGTCGAGGCCGGGCTCCAGCTCGAGCTCCCGGAGCAGCTCCTGGCGCGAGCCGAGGACCCGGTGGAAGGTGGCGCGGGACACGCCGGCGGCCGCCGCGATCTCGGCCACCCTCGGCTCCCCGCCCCCGTCGAACAGGGGCCGGGCGGCCTCGATGATGAACGCGCGCGTGCTCACTAGGTGATACTAGACGAGACGTCTCGTCTAGTCGAGGCGCAGGAGTCAGCTGGGGTAGCCGAGCCTCCGGGCGACGGTGAGCGCGGCCGCCATGCCGGCGGCGTCCGCCGCCCGCCAGCGCCGCCGCACGCACGCCCAGCCCGGCGCGGTTCGCGCATCCCGCCACTCGCTTTCGAGCCGGGCCGAGGCCCGGCGGAGCGCGCCCACCGGGTCGGGGCTCTCGTAGCGCATCCAGCGGTAGGCCACCGGCGGCGCCCAGGTCTCGCCCAGCAGCTCGTGGTGGAGGGCGCGGTGCTCCGCCACCAGGAGGTGCTCCAGGGCCGGCAGCAGCTCCGGCCGGATAACCTCGAATTCCTGCCCTGCCAGCCAGTCGAGCAGGCGCTCGCGGGCTGGCAGGGCTACCCGGGGCGCAGGGCCACCAGCGGCGGGGGGGCCCCCACTGGCGGCTGGGCGTAGACCACCGGCTTCAGCGTGCAGATGAACGGGAGGTTGCGGTACAGCTCGCGGTAGTCGAGGCCATAGCCGACCACGAAGTCGTTGGCGACCTGGAAGCCGACGTACCGGGCCTGGACGCCGGCGATCCGGCGCCCGGGCCGGTCGAGCAGCGTCACCACCTCCACCGAGGCGGGTCGCCGGGCGCGGAGCACGCCGAGGATGTAGTCGAGGGTGAGGCCGGTGTTGATCACGTCCTCGACCAGGAGGACGTGGCGGCCCTCGATCGGGTAGTCGATATCGCGCTGGAGGGCGACCCGCCGGCTCTCCGGCGACTCGCCCCGCGAGTACCGGCCCACGCCCAGGTAGTCGATGGCCATCGGCACCGTGATCTGGCGGGCCAGGTCGGCCAGGAAGAAGGTGATCCCCTTTAGAATGCCCACAAGCACGATCGACTGCCCCCGGTAGTCGCGCGAGATGCGGCGGGCCAGGGCCCGGACCCGCGTCTCCAGCTCCACCGGGGAGATCAGGATCTCCTGGATGTTCTGCTTGGCCAGGTGCTGGACCTCGCCGTGCGCGTAGCCGGCCTGGGCGAGCAGCTGCTCGTAGTCCTTCTTGTAGAGCAGCTTGATGTTGACGGCCGGGTACAGCTCCCGGAGCAGCCGCAGCTTGCGGTTCTTGGGGGTGACCAGGCTCTGCTTCATGGTGGTCAGCTCGACGTAGAGATCGTGCTCTGGGAGGTGGAAGTCGGGGGTGAACATCTCGGCCACGCGGCCCCCGGCCCAGGCGATCGGAAAGGCGTTGGGCTCGTAGACCCAGCGGATGCGGTAGTAGTCGAGGAAGCGCGCGAACTCCTGCTCGGACGGGTGCGCGAAGGCGACGCGGACGTGGGGGGGACCGGAGCGCCGGACCAGGCGGGAGCGTTGCTTGATCGGGCGCCGCCAGCTGAGCGGGACGTCGGCTGAGATCGGAGACGCCAAGTCGCTGCGGATTGTACGCTGGCCCAGGTGCGCCTCACCCTGCTCGTCCCCGCCGTCCTCCTGATCGGCCTGGGGCTCGTGTGGACCGGCCAGGGCCTGGGCTACATCCGGGGCTCGTTCATGACCGGACAGCCGGCGTGGGTCGTCATTGGCGGCGCCTGCATGGCGATCGGCGCCGGGCTGGCGCTGGCCGCGCGCCCCCGCCGGTCAGGCTAGGCGCCGGCTCGGCCGGCGGCCCCCGCCCCGAACCCCGCTGTCAGGGGGTCGGGCGCGGGGACGAGGTTCCCGGCGAGGTTGCCGGTGAGGGCGGGACCGGGGCGCCCTGCTCCAGGGCCTGGATCTGCTGGAGCAGGCGGCCGACCTCGTCCACGTCCTTCTGGTAGGTGGCCAGGTCCCCCTTCTTGAGGGCGTCCTGGGCCGCCGTGTAGAGCTGGCTCGCCTGGGCCACCAGGTCCGCCACCTTGGGCGCCAGCACCGGTGGGCTGGGCGTCCCCGGCGGCCCAGGAGGGGTCGGCTGGCCGGGCAGCTGGACCGCCTCCCCGACTAGCTGGTCGAGGGCGGACTTGAGGCTGTCCTGGTAGGCGACGGCGGTGCTCCCGGTGGCGTCGGCCATGATCACCTTCTTCAGCTCGGGCAGGCTCTGGGCGTTGGTCGCGCGCAGGTACCAGGGCTGGAAGTAGAGGAACGAATCGCCGATCGGAACCGCCAGCAGGTTGCCCTGGACGACCGACGACCCGTTGGTGTTGAGCAGCGAGTAGTCGCGCGATATGACCGGCGTGTTCTGGATCCGGCTCATCACCTGCTGGGGACCGAACACGACCCGGTCCTTGGGAAGCACGTAGTCGATCAGCTGGCCGTAGTGCTCGGGGTCGTTGCGCACCGCCAGCAGGCTGACCAGATTCTGCTTCTTGAGCGGGGTGAACGGCAGGATCAGCAGGTATTCGGCGGCCGTCTCGCCCGGCAGCCGCATCTCCACGTAGTAGGGCTCGAGGGTGGTGTCCCAGACGTCCTCGCGGTTGTAGAAGACCTGGGGATCAGCGATGTGGTAGGCCCGGTACACCGAGCTCTGGACCTCGAACAGGTGCTGGGGCACCCGGAGGTGGCTGCGCAGACCGGCCGGCAGGGCCGAGAGCGGCCTGAAGAGGGTCGGGAACTGGCCCTGGTAGGCGCGGATGAGGGGGTCCGCGGGATCCGCGACGTAGAAGTCGGGGTTCCCCTCGTAGGCGTCGATCACTACCTTCACCGAGTTCCGGATGTAGTTTTCGCCGCCCGCCTCCTGGAAGGAGTAGGGGTAGGTGGAGGCGGTCGTGTAGGCGTCCTGGATCCAGTACAGCCGGCCGTTGGGGGCGACCACGATGTAGGGGTCGGAGTCGAGCTGGAGGAAGGGCGCGATCGCGTGCACCCGGTCCTGGATGTTGCGCCGGTAGAGGATCTCGGTCCGGTCCTGGAGCTGGCTCGAGATCAGGAGGTTGGTGTCGCCCGTGCGCAGCGCCCAGAGCGCCCGGTTGGCGCCGTTGAGGCGGACGCCGTGGGTGCCGGCGTACGTGGTGCGCACGTTTTCGGCGCCCTTCGGGTAGTCGAACTCGGGCTCCAGCGAGGGGGCGAGCACGAAGTCGTCGCCGGTCTCCCCGAAGTAGATCTGCGGCCGCTCCACCTTCAGCGGTCCGCTGGTGGGGATGTCGGAGGCGACGTAGGTGGGAAGGCCCTCGCCGGCGACGGCGCTGACCGGGCTGGCGGCCACCCCGTAGCCGTGGGTGTACTGGAGCTTCAGGTTGACCCAGCTCTGGGCCTGCTGCTGGAGCTTGGCCGAGTCCAGCTCGCGGGCGCTCAGCTCCAGCTGCTGGGTGCGGCCGGCGATGGTGTAGCGGTCGAGGTCGATGTCCTTGAACGCGTAGTAGGTGCGGATCGACTGCAGCTGCTGGTAGGTGTCCTGGAGCGGCTTGTAGTCCCACAGGCGGAGGTTCTCGATGGTGGTGTGGTCGTCGGCGACCGCCTGCGCGGTCAGCGGGGCGGCGCCCCCGAACTGCCGGGTCTCGACGTGGTCGACGCCGTAGGCGCGGCGGGTGAAGTCGAGCTCGCGCTGGATGTAGGGCGACTCCTGGGACAGCTCGGCGGGGGTAACGACGAAGCGCTGGACGGCGGCCGGATAGAGGCCGGCCACCAGCCCGCCGGCGACCCAGGCCACGACCGCGCCGACCAGGACGACTGGGCGCCGGACCGCCACGTTGGCGAGCAGAACCAGCGCCAGCAGCAGCGCCAGCCCGACCCGGCCCAGGGCGAGGCCACTGCGGACGTGGACATCGGTGTAGCCGGGACCCCAGACCACGCCGTTGTGGGCGAAGGCGAGGTCGAAGCGCTCGAGGTAGACGGTGATCGCGAAGACCACGGCGATCAGGGCCAGCAGCACCGAGACGTGGGCCAGGGCCCGCGGCGAAAGGGCGAGGTCGAAGGTGTCTCCGCGCCAGGCGTAGAGGACTGTCACCAGCACCGTGGTGATGAAGACCAGACCGAAGACCCAGTTGGTGATGTCGTGCAGGAAGGGCAGGGTGAGCATGTAGAAGGAGGCGTCCATCCCGAACACCGGCTCGCTGTGCCCGGTGGCCGTGTAGTGGGTCAGGAGGACCCAGTTCTGCCAGCGGCTGCCGGCCCCGGCGGAAAGGATCAGGGCGATCAGCCCCGCTGCGCCCATGCCGGCGGCGCTCGAGCCGCTCAGCGCCCAGCGGCGGCGGATGCCGACCGCGCGCAGCGCCGGGCCCCGGCGCACCCGAAGCGCCACCGCCGCATTGGCCGCCGCGAAGGCCAGGGCGATCGCCAAGCTGACCCCGAAGAGCGCGAACTCGAGGCCGACCCGGCTCAGGTAGACGTCGCGCAGGCCGAGCGCCTGGTACCACTGGACTTCGGTCAGGAAGCCGATGATGGGCGCGCCGACGATCAGGACCAGCAGCGCGGCGGCCACGAACCCGAGGCCGAGCCAGAAGCGGCGGGGCGGGCGGGGGATGCGGATCTCGCGCACGCCGCCGAACGCCTCGTTGTCGAAGGCGTCGAAAGGTCCCCGGTTGTAGCGGCGCCCCATTGGTGCCTGGAAGCTTAGCGGCGATGCTCAGATCCACGCCGCCGCGAGGCGCCCGGGCCCCGCTCCCGCCTCAGCCGGCGACGCGCGCGACCTCAGCCGTGGCGCTCGACCACCCCGTCGATCAGGCCCCAGGCGCGGGCCTGCTCGGAGGTCATGAAGAAGTCCCGCTCGAGGTCCTGCTCGACCCGCTCCCGGGGCTGTCCGCAGTGCCGGACATAGATCTCGACCAGCTCGGCGCGCTGGCGGATGATCTCCCGGGCGTGGATCTCGATGTCGCTGGCCTGGCCCTGCATGCCCGGCGAGAGGGGCTGGTGGATGAGGATCTGGGAGTGGGGCAGCGCGTAGCGGAGGCCGCGGCCGCCCCCAACCAGCAGGATCGAACCCATGCTGGCGGCCATCCCGGTGCAGAGCGTGCTGACCGGGCAGCTGACGTACTGCATGGCGTCGTAGATGGAGAGCCCGGCGGTGATCGATCCCCCTGGGCTGTTGACGTAGACGGCGATCTCCTTCTCCGGATCCTCGCCCTGGAGGAAGAGCAGCTGGGCGACGACCAGGTTGGCCATGTTGTCGTCGACCACGCCACCCGCGAAGATGATCCGGTCCCGGAGCAGGCGCGAGTAGATGTCATAGGCGCGCTCGCCGCGCCCGCTGCTCTCGACGACGGTGGGAACCACCATCGCTCTACCTCAGGAATCCGATCGGGCGCTTGCGGGCCTCGCCCTCGGTCGTGGCCAGGAAGGCGCTGAAGCGGGCCACGGTGCGCAGGGCGTCGTGGTTCAACGTCTCGCTCATCCGGCGCAGCTGGACCCGCGGGTCGGCCTCGAAGGCCGCCGCGTTCAGGGGCTCGCCCCCGCCCAGCTCGGTTCCCAGCTGGTGGTAGAGCTCGGCCACGGGCACGCCCAGCGCCCGGGCCAGGCCGATCAGGCGCTCCGTGGAGATGTCCTTGCGCCCGCGCTCGACCTCGGACAGGAAGCCGGCCGAGATGCCGGCCTCCCCGGCCACGTCGGCCAGGGACAGCCGCGAGCTCTCCCGGTGGGCCTTGAGGAGGGCGCCCAGGGTGGCCCGCACGTGGTCCGGTGTTTCGCTGTAGGCGAATGGCATCAGCTGCCAGCAGAATAGCATCCAGCGTCCGGCGGCGCCACATGAGAAGCTCGGATCCGCCGCCGAACGGCGGCCTAGTAGCGGACGATCAGCTCGCTGCGGGGGACCGAGTAGACATCGCTCGGGCGGCCGGCCCGCATCACCCAGTACTGGGTCGCTGACTCGCGGACCAGGACGTAGCCGTCGTACTGGAAGCGGCCGCCGTTCGGACGGGCGCCCGGGATGCCCAGGTCACGGGCGCTGATCAGCTGGAGGTGGCCCTGCATGGCGGTGGCCTGAGCGTGCGCCGCCAGGCTGCCGAGCGCGGTCGGTACCGAGAGGACCAGCAGCAGGGCCGAGGCCACGATCAGGACCCGGGCCCAGACCCCCGAGCCGGCCATCGTCTTGAGCCGGGCGATGAAGATGGTGACCAGGCCGACCCAGAGTACGGCCACGCTCTGGACCGCGATGTCGAGGGCACCGTACCAGCGCACGATCTCGGCCAGCAAGGCCAGGACCAGCGTGGTGGCGGCGACCGCCAGGAGCTGGCCGCGCAGGTCCAGGCGCCGATGGTGGCGGATGAAGTACGCGCCGGGGACGGCGAGCAGCGGGAAGAGCAGGGCATGCGCGCCCGCGGTGAAGACCTCGGGCAGGGTGATCCCCAGGCCCCCGGTCGGCATGTGGAAGAAGTCGTAATAGGAGTTGAGGAAGAGCCAGCCCGCCAGCAGCAGCGCGGTGACCACGCCCGCCCCTCCGAGCAGGACATCCCGGGGCCAGTCGAAGACCGGCGCCGTCAGCCGCTCGTCGAGGTCGGATTCACGGCCCCCGGCTCGGGCGATGGCGAACGGAGTCGACTGGGGGCGCGTTACGGCGCGATCGGGCAGGGCCTCGATCTTCATACCCCGGACAACGGGAGGCCCCGGTTCCCCTTGCGCGGACCACGGCCACCGGGCCGGCGCCCCGGCCTCAGCCCTGGCGGCCTCGAACCTCGATCTTGCCCGCCTTGACCCGCGCCTCCAGCCGGAGCTGGGGCTGGGTGGCGGGGCCGCCGCAGACGGCGCCGTCGGTGAGGCGGAAGCGGGAGCCGTGCCAGGGGCAGGTCACGATCCCGCCGGCGACGGTGCCCTCGTCGAGGGGGCCGCCGGCGTGGGTGCACGTGTTCTCCAGGGCGTGAATCCCGGTCCCATCGCTGAAGATCAGCACCTTGCGGCCATCCAGCGCGAAGGCCCGGGCCTGGCCCTTGCTCACGTCGGTGGCGTCCGCGATCGCCGTCCAGCTCTGGGGGCCGGCCGTGAAGGCGTTGTGGTTGACCATCTGGCCGCGCCCGAAGACCAGCTCGCCGCCCATGAAACCGGCCGCTACCGTGAACGAGTAGCCGGTCAGGGAGAGCGTGAAGCCGCGGATGCGGCGCCGGCGCAGGCGGGCGCCGATCGACATCACCTGGAAGCCGAGCCCGGCCAGGTTGAGGATGCCGTGGAGGGTGCCCAGCCGGCGCTCGCGGCCCTGGGTGCCGCTCCAGTCCGCCAGCCCGCTCGCCGCCGACCCCACCGCGGCGGCGCAGCCGAACATGTTGACCACGGTCGCCGAGCGGGCCAGGCCGACCAGGTCCAGAAGCAGCGAGCCGGCCCAAAGGCCCACCGGCAGGTCGGTGGAGACCGCGTGCAGGGAGTGGCCGAGCCAGCGCCCGTTCAGGAAGTCCTTGGCCCGGGCGCCGGTCTCCGAACCGAAAAGGGGGTCCAGCCGGGCGGCCACCCAGTCCCCGACCTGGTCCAGCCAGGGCTGCTCCTCGAGCGGGCCCAGCAGCCGCGCCACCCACGAACTCTCCATCGTCGAAGGCCGGGTCGGATCCATTGCCATGCTTCCAGACTAGTGTCCCGGAGCCGGCTTTGGCACGCTGAAGCCGGCAGCCGGCCTCAGACCAGGTTGGCCGGGTCCAGCAGCTCCTGCTTGGGGCGCTCGATCCGCTGTCGCGAGTGCATGATCTCGATCAGCTTCTTGCGGCCCTTGGGCGGCCCGATCATGATCGCACCCACCAGCCGGTCCTCGAGGAAGAAGAGCTTGCGGAAGAACCTCTCCTCGAACGAGAACGTGCGCACCGAGTCGAGGCCGGGCTGGACGTCGGGCGTGACCCCCATCACCGCCATCGTCGACCCGAACATGGTGGTGGTGTATGTGGGGACGTCGAAGAAGTCCTCCTCCTCGCCGGCCATGTTGTGGGCGGCCACCTTGCCGTGGGCGAGCGCGTTATCCCACGTTCCCATCTGGTTGTGCTTGCCGACCATCAGGTCGTAGAAGACGGCGATGTCACCGGCCGCGTACACGCCGGGTACGGCGGTGCGCAGCTTGGCGTCGGTGACGATGCCCTTGCGCAGCTCGGCCCCCGTGGCCTGGAGCGGCTCCACGTAGTAGTCGAGTCCGACCCCGTACGTGAGCATGTCGAAGTCGATGCCGCGGCCGCCCTGGGTCTCGCCGTGGAAGTGGCCGTTGACGCGGGAGAAGCGGCCGATTTCGTCCTCGCAGACGAACTCCACTCCCATCTCCTCGCCCAGCTGCCGGCACAGTCCGCCTCCCTCGGCGTCGAGCACGTAGCGCAGGAACCAGGGCCCGCGCATCACCCAGGTCACCCGCTTGCCGCGGTGGACGATGCCCTCGGCCAGCTCGTAGCCGATGAAGCTGCCGCCCATCACCAGGATCCGCTGCGCGCGCTCGGTGTTCTCGATGATCTCCTTGGTGTCGTCCAGCGTCTGGAACCCGAACACTCGGTCGACCAGGTCGGAGCCCGGCCACGGTGGGGGCTTGGGCCGGCCCCCGGTGGCAACCAGGAGCGCGTCATAGGCCAGCTCGTGGCCGCGGTTGGTACGCACGACCCGGGCGCCGGCGTCCACCTCGGTGGCCCAGGTCTCGAAGTGGATGTCGAGGCCGCGGTCCGCGTAGCTCTCGAGCGTGCGCATCATCACCTTCTCCTCGCGGACCTGGCCGCGCAGGAAGCGGGGCAGCGCGACCCGGTTGTAGAGGGGGTGGCGCTCGGCCGCCACGATCGTGATCGAGCTGTCCGCGTCACGGGCCCGCAGCTCCTCGGCGCAGGTCTGGCCGGCGATGCCGTTGCCGAGAATGACGTAGCGCCGGCTCAGCTGGTCAGCTCCAGCCCGTAGGACAGGTGGCGGAACGTCATCTCGCCGAGATCGTAGCCGACCTCGGTGAGGTCTCCCTCCGCCGGGTGGCCCTCCGGGACCAGGGCCCACACCCCCTCCAGCCCGAGCGAGTCGGCCTCGTAGCGCAGCTGTGTGAGGAGATCCCGGAGCACCCCGCCGGAGCCCGCGATGAATGTCACCCCGAGCCGCACCTGGGGATCTGGCTGCACTATGGCGAGCGCGCGGCCGCCGGGCCTGGTGCGGACCAGGCCAGCGCCCGCCAGCTCGGCGAGCAGCTCGGGATCGATGTCGAGAACCGCCTTCCAGTGCGGGTTGACGCCGCCGTAGGCGGCGAGCGAGGGGTCCGCCTGGAGCCGGCTGAAGAGCGCGCCAGCGTCCCCGGGGGCCGCCATCGGGGGCGGATCGCCGCCCTCGACCCGGCTCGCGACCCACGGCCGGCAGGCCACCAGCAGCCGGAAGCCCTCCGACTCGTAGAGCGCGGCCGCCTCCGGGTTGCCGGTCACCAGCCGCAGCTGCCGGAAACCCTGCTCCTGGGCCTGGGCCCGGGCCAGGCCCAGCATCCGCCGGGCGTGGCCTCGCCGGCGCTGCTCGGCCGCCACCCGCACCCCCTCGTAGAACATCACCCGGCGCCCGATCGGGCGCAGCCGGTGGACGCCGACCACCACCCCGTCCACCTCGGCCGCCTCGAACTGGCCGCCGGGGTCTTGAATCCACTCGTCGAGCACCCCCGGCAGGTAGTCGTTGCCGCCCCAGACCCCGGCCGAGATCTCGAGTAGGCGCTTGCGGTCGGCGGGCCGCACCGGGCGCATGGTCAGCTCCTCGGCGCCCAGTGCAGCACCCCCGAGATGATCTCTCCGGCCTCGTGGACGAGCGAGCCGTCCGGCCCCGGCCGCAGGTGGGCCTCCAGCCAGGCCCGGCCGGCGGCCTCGTCCCAGCGCTCGCCGACCCGCGTCCGGCAGTCGTCGACGGCGGCCTCCAGCGTCTCGAACCGGTGCCGGACCTGGACCCTGTGCAGCCACGCCTCGGGCGCCGCCCCCATCTGCCGGAGGAGCAGAAAGCAGTCGCGCAGGCGCGGCTCGCGGATCCGGTCCGGGCCGGCGATCAGCTCCGCCGGGTGGGGGTGGGGCGAGTCGCGGAGCGCGATGAACACCCGCTCCCGGGCGTGGGCCTCCAGCTTCTCGATGAAGGGCACCGGCTCGGCCACCACGTAGAGGACGTGGCTGCAGAGCACCAGGTCGGCAGGGGCCGGGTCGGCATCGGCCCAGGCGGCGCCGATGACCGTCATATTGGCTGCGTCGGGAATCTGCTCGCGCATCGCCTGGGAGGGCTCGACCGCCGTCACCCAGTCCAGCCTCGCCGTCAGCGGGAAGGCGTGGCGGCCGCTGCCGGCACCCACGTCGATCAGCGTCTTGGCCGGCCCCAAGAAGCGTCCCAGAAACTCCAGCAGCGGGTCGGGCTGGGACGCCATCGAGAACGCGAAGCGGGCCGCGCGGCGCTCCCAGAAGTCATCCTGGCGAGGGCCGCCGACCTGCGCCTCGCGGGTCAGCACCAGCTGCCGCCAGTGCTCGGCCCAGTCGGTGTCGAGCACCAGGTCCACCCTCTGATTATCCTGGCATCAGGCCCCCCGACGGCGCCGCGCACAGGCTTTCCACAGGACCATGTGCACAAGATCCGGGGTTTCCCAAGCAGTGGACCCCCGACATCTGGGCAGGTCATAATCCGGCAGTGCAGGAGTTCACCCCGGCCGAAGCGGCCCTCCTGACCCCCTACTTCACCAATCTCGACCGCCGCGTCTTCGCCCTCAAGAACCTGCCCGAGGTGGTCAAGGGCGCCCTCTTCAGCCGCTACTCGAGGACCGAGAAGAGCCTGCGCCGGGTGCTCCTGGAGGAGTTCCTGGACGAGCCCCAGGCCGGCCTCGGAGGCGCGGGGCCGGCCGGCGACCTGGTGGCTTCGGAGCGGGCGGAGGAGTTCTACCAGCGGGTCCTGGTGGGCTACGGCGACGACTCGGTGGCGGAGTTGGCCGGCGCCCACCTGGCTGTCGAGCGGGTGTCGACGCTGGCGGCCAAGGCCCTGGAGGACTCGCGGATCGGCATCTCGGCGCTCGAGAAGTCGACCCGCTACGTCCGGTTCGACCGGCCCGGGCCTGACGGGCGCTACCTGTACCACCGCGGACCCGAGCTGGCCCATCGCCTGTATGAGCCGGCCCTGGACGCGCTCTTCGCCGGCTACTCGGCGATGCTGGGGCCGCTGACCAACTCCCTGCGCCAGGCGTACCCACTCCAGACCGGCGAGACTGAGCGGGCCTGGAAGGCGGCCACCCGGGCCCGGGCGCTGGACCTGCTGCGGGGCCTGCTGCCGGCCGCCACGCTCACCAACCTCGGCCTCCACGGCAACGGGCGCGCCTTCGAGTACCTGATAACCAAGAGCTGGGCCCACGACCTTCCCGAGTGCCGCGAGCTGGCCGGGGAGATGCACGCCGAGCTGGCCCGGGTGATCCCGGCCTTCGTGCGCCGGGCGCTGGACGAGCGCTACGGCGCCCCGGCCGCCGCCCGGCTGGCGCTCTCCCGGCGGCGGGTGGCCGCCATCGCCCCCGAGGCAGCGGCCGGCCCGGCGGCCACCCAGGTCAGGCTGGCCGAGTTCGACCAGGACGCCGAGCGCAAGGTGGTGGCCGCCGCCCTCTTCCCCCATGCCGGGCTGCCGCTGGAGGACCTGCAGGAGTGCTCGGTGACGGTCGACGAGGCGCTGCGGGCGCTGATGGGCGAGCGCGGAAACCGCCGCCAGCGGGCGCCGCGGGCCCTGGAGCACGCCACCTACACGTTCGAGATCACCGCCAACTTCGGCGCCTACCGGGACCTCCAGCGGCACCGGATGCTGACCCAGGACCGGCAGCGGCTGGGCACCGCGCTCGGCTACGACGTGCCCGCCGAGCTGGAGCGGCACGGGCTGCGCGAGCAGTTCATTCAGGCCCTGGAGAACGCGGCCTCCGCCCACCGGGTGCTGGAGCGCTCCTGGGGCCCGGCGCTGGCCCAGTATGCGGTGCCGCTGGCCTTCCGGCTGCGCTGGTACTTCCGGGCCAACCTGCGCGAGGTCTACCACCTCTGCGAGCTGCGGACGACCGCCCTGGGCCACCCCGACTACCGCCACGTCGCCCAGGAGATGTTCCGCCGGGTCCAGGAGGTGCACCCGCGGCTGGCCGAGCACGCCCGCTTCGTGGACCTCGCCCCCGGCGACGAGCTGGAGCGGCGCGCGGCCGAGCGCCGGACCGACGCCCGGCTGGCCCAGCTCAACCACTGACCCGACCCCTCCCCCCAGCTACCCTTGCGGGGTGCACCCCAGGAGCCGGCGACCGTAGCCCAGCTGGTCGTCCACGGCGGCGCGGGCGCCGTGCCCGAGGCTGAGCGAACCGGCCGCCAGGCGGCCGTGGAGCGGGCGCTGGCCGCGGGCTGGGCGCGGCTCGCCGCGAGCGCCCTGGAGGCGGTGATGGCGGCCGTCCGCCACATGGAGGACGAACCCCTCCTCAACGCCGGGGTGGGCGCCACCCTCAACGAGGATGGGGCGGTCGAGCTGGACGCGTCCGTGATGGTGGGCGCCGACCTCCGGGTGGGAGCCTGCGCGGCAGTGACCGACGTCCGCCACCCGGTCGACCTGGCCCGGGCGGTGATGGACGATGGCCGCCACGTGCTCCTGGTCGCGGAGGGGGCGTCCCGGTTCGCGCGCGGCCAGGACCTGGCCATGTGCGGCAACGCCGCCTTCATCACCGGGGCCAGGCGCGCGGCGACGCGCTCGCCGGATCAGGACACGGTGGGCGCGGTCGCCCGCGACGCCGGAGGCCGGCTGGCGGTCGCGGTCTCCACCGGTGGCGTCAACGGCAAGCTGGCGGGGCGGGTCGGGGACGCCCCGCTGCCCGGCTGCGGCTTCTACGCCGACGACAGCCGGGGGGCGGCCGCCGGCACCGGCCAGGGCGAGGCCTTCATGCAGCTGGCTCTCTGCCACGCCGCGGTGGTGGAGATGGGGGGCGGTCTCGGGGCGGCGGAGGCGGCGCGGGCGGCGGTCGAGCTCCTGGCCCGGCGAGTGGGCGGTGCCGGGGGTCTGATCGCCATCGACAGCCAGGGCCGGATCGGGGCCGCCTGCAACACGCAGTTCATGGCCTGGGCCCAGCGCCAGGGAGATCCCGGTGGCTGACGACCGCTCCACCGGCGAGCTGATGGCGATGGCCCTGGTCCGGGCCGGCAGCGGCCCCATCTTCACCCTCAACGGGGGCCACATCTGGGGCCTCTACATGGGCGCCGAGGCCCAGGGCCTGAAGCTGGTGGACGTCCGCCACGAGCAGGCGGCCGGCTTCGCGGCGGAGGGCTGGGCCAAGATCACCCGGTCGTGTGGGGTGG
Organism: Candidatus Dormibacterales bacterium; assembly: GCA_038253595.1. Taxonomy (GTDB): domain Bacteria; phylum Chloroflexota; class Dormibacteria; order Dormibacterales; family Dormibacteraceae; genus JBBSHA01. The sequence continues at coordinate 59 of JBBSHA010000021.1, read as the reverse complement.
CTGCCGTCACAGCTGGACCGGGCGTCACCAACTCGGTGTCGGCGCTGGCCGGCGCCCGC
>JBBSHA010000020.1:0-15031 GCA_038253595.1 Candidatus Dormibacterales bacterium | reverse complement strand
CTGCACGCGCCGGTCCTGCGCAGCCTGCAGCGAGTCGCGGCAGCGCTGGAAGTGCTCCTCGGCGGCCTCCGACGCCGCCCGGGCCTCCGCCAGCCGCCTTTCGAGCGCCTGGATCTGGGCCACCGTGCGGCGCTGGGCGTCGCGCGCCTCGCGCCATTCCTCCCACGCGATGCTGCCCCGCAGCAGCTCCAGGCGGCTGCGGGCGAGGTCGGCCTCGCCCGCCGTCTCCGCCTGCACCCGGACCAGCGCCAGCCGCGGCTCGATCTCGCCCCGCAGATCCTCCAGGCGGACCAGGTTGGCCGCCAGCTCGCGCAGCTGGACGGCGGCCTCCGTGCGCTTGGCCTTGACCCCCCTGACCTGGGCTGCCTCCTCGATCAGGAGCCGGCGCTGCTCGGGCGTCGAGCTGATTATGGAGTCGACGTCCCGCTGGCTGACGATCGCGTAGGAGTCGGTCGTCAGCCCGGTCGAGGCCAGCAATTCCAGGAGGTCGCGGCGGCGCACCCTGGATCCGTTCAGGAAGTAGTCGCTGGACCCCGACCGGTCCACGCGGCGACGGATCGAGACCTCCTCGTAGTCCACCGGCAGGCGGTGGTCTGAGTTGTCGATCACGATCGTCACCTCGGCCGCGGCCGCCTTGGCGCGCCGCTCGCCGCCCGCGTAGATGATCTCCTCCATCCTCTTGCCGCGCAGGTCCCGGGCCGAGATCTCGCCCAGCACCCACTTGAAGGCGTCGACGGTGTTGCTCTTGCCGGAGCCGTTGGGACCGACCACGGCGGTCACCCCCGGGTCGAAGCTGATCTCGGTCTGCCGGGCGAACGTCTTGAACCCGGTCAGGCTGATGGAGCGGAGCTGCAAGGCTGCGGGCAGACTAGCAGATGTGGTGGCCGGCGGCCACCGCGGCCACTAGATGGAGTCGGTGGGGGCCTCGTCGTCGCTCACGGGCTCACCCAGCTGGCGGGACCGGCGAGGGGTTACGGGGGGCGCCGGCGGGGGCGCCGGAACGGTGGGCGGGGGCGCCGGGGCGGCGTCCGGCGGGGGGCCGGCTTCCACCGCCACCGCCACCCGGCGCGGCCGCCTGGGCGCCGCGGCCCGCCGCCGCGGGGGCTCGGCCTCCGCCTCCGGGGCGGCCGGGGGAGCGGGAGCGGCCCATCCCGCCGGCGCGACCGGAACGGCCGGGGCGGAGGCGGCCGGGGCGACTGGAGGCGGCGGCTCGTGGGCTGCGGGCGCGACCGCGGCGGCCGGCTCGGCCAGGACCTCGGGGCCCGCCGTGGCCGGGGCTCGGCGGGGCGCTCGGCGGCGCCGGCTGGGAGCGGGCGCCGGCTCGGGGGCGGGCAGCGCCCAGCCCGAGCCGGGCAGGGCCGCGCCGCCCGACGCCGCCGCGGGCGGGGCCTCCGCCGCCGGCTGACCGACGTCCTCGGGGCCCGGAGGCGGTGGCTCGGCAGGGGCCGGGGAGGCGGCGGGCGGCCGGGCCCCCACCCCCCGCCGCTCGGCGGCCGCCCGCCGAGCCAGCTCCGCCAGCGCCAGCTTGGCCGCCTCCTGCTCGGCCTCCTGCTTGGTCGGCCCGTGGCCTGTGCCGAGGGCGTCCGAGCCGCCGTAGACGACGGCGGTGTACTCGCGGCTGCGGCCCCCCCCACCCCGTGAACCGGCGCTGTCGTAGTAGGGGGTGCTGCCGTAGCGCTCCTGGATCACCTGCTGGAGGCGGCCCTTGTGGTTCTCGTCCTGCACCCCCTCGGGCAGGGCCCGGAAGCGGTCGAGGTAGTAGTGGTAGGCGGCGTCGTAGCCGGCGTCCAGAAAGACCGCGCCCAGCACCGCCTCGAAGGCGTTCGCCAGCAGCGAGCGAAGGTTGCGGCCGCCGCCCTTGGTGATGCCCTTGCCCAGGTAGAGGTGGGTGCCGATCCCCAGCTCCTCCGAGAGCTGGGCCAGGGTGTTGGTGTTGACCATCGCGGAGCGGACCTGGGTCATTTCGCCCTCGTTGGCGCCCGGCCGGACCTTGAACAGGTACTCGGCGGTGATCAGCTGGAGGACCGCGTCACCCAGGTACTCGAGGCGCTCGTTGTCCCGGGGCGAGACGTGGGGGCTCTCGTTGGCGAAGGAGCTGTGGGTCAGCGCCTCCTGGAGAAGGGTCGGATCCCGAAACGCGATCCCGATCCGGTGCTGCAGCTCATCCAGCGTGCCGGTGGGAATCTGCGGATCCTGAACGATGCGGCGGCCCCGGCCGCCACCTTCGGCCCTGGCTATGAGCCGGACTTCTCCTGGATGTACTCCCAGGCCTGGCCGACCGTGGTGATCTTCTCGGCGTCCTCGTCGGGGATCTCGAGACCCGTGTTCTCCTCGAACGCGTAGATGAGCTCTACCAGGTCCAGCGAATCGGCGTTGAGGTCCTCCTGGAACGACGCGTCCATGGTGACCTGCTCGGGCTCGCACCCGAGGCGCTCGACGACGATGTTCTTGAAGTCTTCGAAGCTGATCTTCTGGCTATCCAAATAACGATCTCCGAGAGGGTGGCCGGTGACGCGGTCCTACTGTATCAGCGGGAGCCGGCCCGATGGTCCGGCGCCGCCCGCCGGTCCGGGACGCCCCGGCTCAGCTAGGTGAGGGCGGCGATCGCGTCCGGACTCGCAACCGCGGTGGCGGCGGCGGCCGGCGCCAGCTCGCGCATCATCCCGGTCAGCGCGCGCCGGGGCCCGACCTCGTAGAAGGTGTCGCAGCCGAGCCCGGACAGGCGGCCCACGCACTCCGACCAGCGGACCGGCGAGCTGAGCTGGCGCTCCAGGCCGGCCGGGATGGCGGACGCGTCGGCGTACGCCTCCGCGCTCAGATTGGCGACCACCGGCGCGGCCGGCGGCTGCCAGTCGATGACCTCCAGCACCCCGCGCAGGGCGCTTCCGGCCGCCTCGACCAGGGGGGTGTGGAATGCCGCCGCCACGTTGAGTGGGAGCACGCGTCGGGCCCCGGCACCCTGCAGCCGCTCGGTGGCCCGTTGCAGGCCGAGCATGGTGCCGCCCAGCACGGTCTGGGTGGGGGTGTTGTAGTTGGCCGGCCAGACGTCCGGGATGCCAATCAGGGCCGTCTCCACGGCGGCGCGATCCAGGCCGAGCACGGCGACCATCGAGCTGGTGCCGGGGGGCGCCGCCTGCTCCATGGCCCGCCCGCGCTCCACCACAGCCCGGAGCGCCGCCTCCGGCGTCAACGCCCCGGCCACGCAGAGGGCCGTGTACTCACCCACCGAGTGGCCGGCCGCAGCGTCCGGGCGGATGCCGCGGCGCGCGAGCAGGAGGGCCAGGGCCAGCCCCACGAAGAGCAGCGCGGGCTGGGCGTTGGCGGTCAGCCGCAGCTCCTCGTCGGCGGCGTCGACCAGGAGGTGGCGGAGGTCAACCTCCGCCGCCTTCGAGCAGCGCTCCGCCAGGGCCGCGACCTCGGCGTCGTCCAGCAGCCCGCGGCCCATGCCGGCGTGCTGCGACCCCTGGCCCGGAAACAGAAATGCGACCTTGGCCACGCCCTAACTAAACCAAAAACCACACCGGCCAGGCCGTGGGCCCGGCTCAGTCGGTCTTCAGGACCTCCCGGCCGGCGTAGTGGCCGCAGTTGGCGCACACGTGGTGGGGACGGTGCGGCTTGCGGCACTGCGGGCAGGGCTGGAGCTGGACGAGCGCCAGCGCCAGGTGAGAGCGGCGGCGCCCCTTGCGACCCTTGGATAGCTTGACCTTGGGAAGTCCCATGAGCGAACGCGAGTCTACCGGAACCCCTGGCGCCGGTGCCGGCCGGTGGGTCAGGCCCGGGCGCGCAGCGCCTCCTCCGACTCCGGCCCCAGCTCGCCGACCGGCTGCGACGACTGCAGCGCCTCCACCCCCCGCTTAACCGTGGTCAGCGTGCGGCCGAGGTGGGCCTCCAGCTGCTGGAGCTGCTCCAGCGCGTACGCCTCGGCCTCGCGGATGATCTGGTCGGAGCGGGCCTGTGCCTCGCGCAGCGTCTGCTGGGACTGGCGTTCGGCCCGGCGCAGGACCTCGTGGTCCTGGACCGACGCCTCGGCCCGCTCGTTGGCCTTGGCCATGATCCGAGCCGCCTCGGCGTGCGCCTCGGAGATCAGCCGCTGCTGCTCCTGGACGGTCCAGTTGGCCTGTTTGATCTCCTCCGGCAGGTCGAAGCGGAGCTGGTCGATGAGGTCCATGACCTCGTCCTCATCCACCATCACCTGGCTCGAGAAGGGCACGTGGCGGGCATGGTGTACCAGGTACTCGAGGCGGTCGAGGGATTCGTCGACCTTCAGCTCAGCTTCTCCTTCAGGCGGGCGGCCACCGCCGGTGGCACGAACTCCGACACGTCGCGACCGTGGCTCGCGATGTCCTTGAGGATACTGGAGGACACGAAGATGTGAGCGAAGCTCGACATCAGGAAGACGGTGTGAACGTCCGGCGCCAGCTTGCGGTTCATGAGCGCCTGCTGGAGCTCGAGGTCGAAGTCGGAGTAGGCGCGCAGGCCCTTGACGATCGTCCGCGCGCCCAGCTCGCGGGCGACGTCGACGGTGAGCCCGGTGAAGCTCTCCACCTGGACCCGTTCCTCGCCGGCCAGGGCCTCCCGGATCATGTCCACCCGCTGCTCCGGGCTGAACAGGGGGCGGCGCTTCTCGGGGTTGGCGGCCACCGCCACGATCAGCCGATCGAAGATGCCGAGCGCCCGCTGGACGACGTCCAGGTGGCCGTTGGTGAAGGGGTCGAAGCTGCCTGGGTAGAGCGCCAGGTGGGGGTTGGTCATGACTCCAGGACCGTCACCACGGTGCCGCCGTAGCGCCTGGCGCGGACGGTGCGCAGCCGCTCGAGGAGGGGCAGGGCGTGGCGTGGGTCGTGCTCGGCGACGACCGTGGTCCCGGCTGCGCAGGAGCGGTCGAGCAGGGCCAGGGCGCGCTCCAAGACCGGGTCATTGTAGGTCGGGTCGAGCAGTATCAGCGAGCAGCCGGCGACCGCCTCCGGGTTCGCCTCCAGCCAGCGCACCACCTCCGCCCGGACGACCCGGGCCAGCTTCCCGTAGCCGAGGTTCTCGAGGTTGGCGCGGATCACGGCGGCGGCGCGCTCGTCGCGCTCCACCAGCAGGGCCCGACCGGCACCGCGCGACAGCGCCTCGATGGCGAGCGCGCCCGAACCGGCGAACAGGTCCAGCACCGCCGCCGATTCCAGGCGCGCCGCCAGCACGTTGAAGATCGCCTCCTTGACCACGCCCTGCGTGGGCCGGATGCCGCGCGGCGTGGCGAGCCGGCGGCCCCGCGCCTCGCCGCCGTGGACGCGCAGGGCACTACGCGAAGCGGTCGGGACGGCGGTCGGCCCAGGGCTGGGCCTGCTGGAGCTGGGCGGCGAGCGCCAGGATCACCGCCTCCCCCCGGGGCGGGCCCACCAGCTGGACCCCGAGCGGCAGCCCGGCGCTGCTCATCCCCACGGGCAGGCTCAGGGCGGGCTGGCCGGTGCAGTTGTAGGGGTAGGTGAAGGTGAGCCAGTCCAGGGCCTGGGGGCCGGCGGTCGCGACATCGCCGAAATGGCCGATCTCGAAGGGCGGCTGGGTCAGGGTCGGGGTCAGCAGCACGTCGTGGCGGTCCCAGAACCCGACCACGGCCCGGCTGGTGGCCCGGATTGTGTTCACCGCCCGCACGTAGTCGGCGGCGCTGTGGGTGGCGGCGGCCCTGATCAGGGAAGCGTTGAGGGGGTCCAGCAGGGAGGGGTCGGGCAGGTCGTAGCCGGCCGTCCCCGCTGCCACCACCAGCTCCTGGGCCGCCCGGAAGGGCTGGGTGTCGGGGCCGCCCTCCCCCACCTCGTGGCCGAGGCGCTCGAGCAGCCCTGCCACCGACCGCACGAGGGCCGCCAGCTCGGGGTGGACGCCGCTCTCGCACGCATCCTGAAAGCCGACCCGGAGGCGGCCGGGGTTGGCGATCGCCAGGTATGAACCCTCCGGTTCGGCCCAGTAGGGGTCGCCGGGGAGGTGGCCGGCGAGCGCGTCGAGGGCGGCCGCCGCGTCCTCCACCGTGCGCGCGATCACGCCCTGGGTGGAGAGGCCGGCCCAGCCCTCGCCGACCAGCGGGCCCATCGAGATCCGGCCCCGCGAGGGCTTCAGCCCGACCAGCCCGCAGCAGGAGGCCGGGATCCGGACCGAGCCACCGCCGTCGGTGCCGTGGCTCCACGAGCAGAGGCCGGCGGCGAGGGCCGCCGCCGCACCCCCGCTGGAGCCACCCGGCGTGCGCGAGGGATCCCAGGGATTGCGCGCCACCCCGTGGAGGCCGAACTCGGTGACCGGACGCGAGCCCAGCTCGGGGGTGGTGGTGCGGCCGAGGATCGGGCAGCCGGCAGTCCGGATCCGGCTGACCACGAAGTGGTCGCTGCCGGCGACGTTGGCGGCGAACGCGCGGGAGCCGAAGGTGTGCGGGAACCCGGCCATGGGCACCAGGTCCTTGACCGAGACCGGCGCCCCGGCCAGGGGCCCGGCGAGGACCAGCCGGGCCTGCTCGAGGGCCAGCTCGGGTGTGGTCAGGAAGAAAGCGTTGAGATCGGGATTGAAGCGCTCGATGCGGGCCTGGTACATCGCCACCAGCTCCCGGGCCGAGACCTCGCCCCGGTGCACGGCCGCGGCCTGCTCAAGCGCGGACGCGAACGGGTCCATCGCTCACCTGGCCGATCCGTACCGCCGGGAAGGGGGCGCCTGCCAGCGCCGACTCGAAGCCCCCGGCGCGGGCGGGCGCGACCGCGACCAGCAGGCCGCCGCTGGTCTGGGCGTCGCACAGCAGCAGCCGCTCCACCTCGGGCAGCCCATCCCAGTCCACGCGGTCGCCCAGGGCCGCCAGGTTGCGCCGGGTGCCGTCCGGGAAGAGGTCCGCCGCCGCCAGTGCCCGGACCCCCTCCAGCACCGGCACGGCGGAGGCGTCGATTTCGGCCCCGACGTGGAGGTTCAGGAGATGGCCGAGCAGGCCGAAGCCGGTGACGTCGGTGGCGGCCGCCGCCCCCGCCTTCAGCATCGCCTCCGACGCCTCCCGGTTGAGGTGCGTCATCACCGCGATCGCCGCCCGCTCCACGTCGGGCGGGCAGCGCCGGCGCTTGATCGCCGTCGCCACCAGGCCGCTGCACAGCGGCTTGGTCAGAAAGAGGACGTCGCCGGGCCGGGCCCCGTGGTGTGTCACCACCCGGTCAGGGTCGACGTCGCCGGTCACCGCGTAGCCGAACTTGGGCTCGGCGTCGTCGACGCTGTGGCCACCGACCACGGGCACCCCCGCCTCGGCCAGCTTGGCGGCGCCCGCGGCAACGATCCGCTCCAGGTACCCCGTCCCCAGCTGCCGGCGCGGGAAGCCGACCAGGCTGAGCGCGAACAGCGGCGAGCCGCCCATCGCGTAGACGTCGCTCAGGCTGTTGGCGGCCGCGATCGCCCCGAAGGCCTCCGGCTCGTCGACGATGGGCGTGAAGAAGTCCACGGTGGCCACCAGGGCCCGCCTCTCCGCGATCCGGAAGACCGCCGCGTCATCGCCCGAGGTGGCGCCGACCAGGACCCTGGGGTCAGCCACCACCGGGAGCGCGCCGAGAACCTGCCCCAGCTCCGCCGGGCTGAGCTTGCAGGCTCAACCGGCGCCGTGGCTGTACTCGGTCAGCCGCATCTGGTTCACCTCCATGCCTGGCAAGCCTACCCCGCGCCGTCGGCCGGCGCCCCGGCCGCGCCGTCAGCCTCGGTAGCGCTCGACCGCGCGCCGGATCGCGTCGGCGCCGAACTCCAGGGCGGCTGCCGGGATCCTTTCGTCGGCGGCGTGGATGGTGGCCGCGAAGTCCATGCCGGCGGGCAGGCGCATGGGGGTGAAGCCGTAGGTCTGGATGCCGAGGCGGCCCAGGAAGCGGCCGTCGGTGACCGCCGGGAGCAGGTAGGGCACCGGGTGGCCGTCCGCGTCCGACTCCCGGAGCACGCCGGCCAGGTTCTCGAACATGGTCATGTCGACCTCGCTCCGGCCGGCATCGTACTGGTCGTACGAGAGTTCTACGCCCGGGCCCACGAGGTCCCGCAGCTCGGTCAGCAGCAGCTCCGGACCGAGGCCGGGGAGGATGCGGCCGTCCATCTGGACAGTCACCTCGGCGGGAACCACGTTGAGCTGGCCGCCCCCCCCACCCCGGACCATGGTCGCGTTGACGGTGTTGTGGAGGAGCGGGTCGAGGGTCCGGCCCGTGCTCCCCATCAGGTCCAGCACGCGGTCGGTCAGGCGGGGCCGGAGCAAGCGCCGGAGGAGGAGCTCGGGCGCCCCCGGCAGCGCGGCCGCCATGCCCTCCACCATCAGCCGGGCGGGCTCGGTGACGTGGGCGGGCAGACGCCGGCGGTCGAGAGTGCGGAGCAGGCGGGCCAGCCGCGCCATGGCGCCCCCGGTGTGGCGGAGAGCGCCGTGGCCTCCCGGGCCGCGCAGCACGGCGGTGACCCGGCAGCACTGCTTCTCGGCCACCATCACCGGATAGAGGCGGCGGCCGGCCACCTCCAGGCTGAAGCCCCCGAACTCCCCGAGCGCGTGGCGCACCCCCGCGAACAGCCCGGGGTGGCGCTCGACCAGGAACCTCGACCCAGCCACGCCGCCCGCCTCCTCGTCGGAGACCACTGCCAGCAGGACGTCACCGGCCGGCCGGGCCCGGGTCAGGGCGGTGACCATCATCGCCAGCCCGCCCTTCATGTCGAGGGCCCCCCGGCCCCACACCCAACCGTCCTCCAGCAGCCCCTCGAAGGGGGGCCGGGTCCATTTCTGGCCGGCCACCGTGACCACGTCGGCGTGGCCGTGCAGGAGCAGCGGGGGCGCCTCGCCGCGGCCCGCCAGGCGGGCCACCAGGTTGGGTCGCTCGGGGTCGGTGGCCAGAACCTGGACCTCGATGCCATGGCCGGCCAGATGGTCGCGCAGGAATTCGATCGCCGCCCGCTCGGCGCCGGGCGGATTGACGGTCTGGAAGCGGAGCAGGCGCTGGAGCAGCTCGACCGGCGTCACCCGCCGTCAGTCCTGGCCGCGGTAGCGCTCGATCACCGCGGAGAGGGCCTGGGTTCCAAACTCGAGGGCGGCCGCAGGGACCCGCTCGTCGGCCGCGTGCACAGTTTCCTGGCCGAAGCCGGCGGGCAGCCGCAGGGGCAGGTAGCCGAAGCCCTGGATGCCCAGGCGTACGAAGTGTCGCTGGTCGGTGGCCCCGGTCATCAGGAAGGTCACGGGCACGGCCGCGGGCTCCAGTTCGCGGAGCACATCCCCCAGCAGCGTGTAGAAGCCTCCGAGCCGGGGCTCGGGCATGCGCGGACCCTGGTCGAGGATTTCCAGGACCGGCCCCGGGCCGACCAGGGCCCGGACCTCGGCGACGAACTCGGCCGGCTCGAAGCCGGGCAGCATCCGGCCGTCCAGGTCCACCACTACCTCGGACGGCACCACGTTGATCTTGTGGCCGCCGTGGACCACAGTGGCGTTGACGGTGTGGTGGAGGATGGAGTCGAAGCGGCCGGAATCGGCGCCCATCTGGTCGAGCAGAGCCTCGGTCCGGTCGGGATCCAGCAGGCCCAGCAGCCGGGACCGGAAGGGCTCGAGGGTGGCGGCCGCGACCTCTCTCACGTAACGCTCGGCCACCGGCGTGATGTGGACGGGCAGGCGCCTGCGGTCGAGCTCGACCAGCATCGCCGCCAGCCTGGCCATGGTCCCCCCGCGGTGCGTTCGCGAGGCGTGGCCGCCGGGGCCGCGCACCGTCGCCCGGAGCCTGCAGGCCCTCTTCTCGGCGACCATGATCGGGTAGAAGGGGCAGCCGCCCAGGTGCTGGGTGACGCCCCCGCCCTCGCCGATGCCGTGGCGGACCCCGGCGAACAGCTCGGGGTGGCGCTCGACCAGGAACTGGGCCCCGTGAACGCCGCCCGCCTCCTCGTCGGCCAGGCACGCCAGCACCACGTCGCCGGGCGGCGGCATGCCCGCGTCCAGGCCGCGGAGAAGGGCTGAGGCCATCATGGCGACCCCGCCCTTCATGTCGAGGGCGCCGCGGCCCCAGACCCAGCCGTCCACGAGGGTGCCCGAGAAAGGTGGGTGGGTCCACCGCTGGTTCTCGGTGGTGACCACGTCGACGTGGCCCTGGAGGAGGAGCGGGGGCGCCTCGCCCCGGCCGGGCACGCGGATCACCAGGTTGGGCCGGCCGCCCGGGCTCTCCAGCATCCGCGCCTCCACCGAGCGCGCCTCGAACAGCCGGCGCAGGTGGTCCAGGCAGGGCCCCTCGGCGCCGGGCGGGTTGGTGGTGTCGAATCGGAGCAGCTCCTGGAGAAGCTGGGTGGGCCTCATGGGCTGCTCAGCTTATCGAGGTCCGGTCCAGGCGCCGGGCCGCCGCCTCGCGGAGCGGCGGCCACTGCTCGAGCCCGGCCTCGGCATCGATCAGCAGCTCGGCCTCCTGGCGCACCTCGGAGAGCAGCTCCGGGTTCTGGAGGGCCTCCATAGCGAGGTCGGACATGCCGTGCTGGCGCGGCCCCAGCATCTCGCCCATCCCCCGCAGGCGCATGTCCTCGGAGGCCAGCCGGAAGCCGTCGTGGACCGCCTCCAGCAGGCGCAGACGGGCCAGGATCGGGGGTGAGGGCTGGTCCACGAGCAGGATGCAGTGGGAGCGAGCGGCGCCCCGGCCCACCCGGCCCCGGAGCTGGTGAAGCTGGGCCAGGCCGAAGCGCTCGGCGCCCTCGATCAGCATCACCGTCGCGTTGGGCACGTCCACGCCGACCTCGACCACGGAGGTGGCGACCAGGACGTCGCTGGCGCCGGCGCGGAAGGCCCGCATCACCGAGTCCTTGTCGCGCATCCGGCCGTGGACCAGCGCCATCCGGAGGTCGCCGAAGACGTGGCCCCGGAGACGCTCGAACTCTACGGTGGCCGCCCGTGCCTCCTGGGTCTCCGACTCCTCGATCAGCGGGCAGATGACGAACGCCTGGCGGCCGGCCGCCACCTCGCTGCGGACCAGCCGGTAGGCGCGGTCGCGCTCCTCGTGCATCAGCACCTGGGTCGCCACCGGCAGGCGGCCGGGAGGCATCTCGTCGATCGTGGACAGCGCCATCTCGCCGTAGAGCGCCAGTGCCAGCGTCCGCGGGATCGGGGTCGCGGTCATGGCCAGGAAGTGGGGCCGGCCGGCACCGGCCTTGGCTCGCAGCAGCTCGCGCTGGCGGGTGCCGAAGCGGTGCTGCTCGTCGACCACCGCCAGCCCCAGCCGGGCGAGCGTGACCTCTTGTTCGAGCAGGGCGTGCGTGCCCACCAGGACCGCGCAGTGCCCGGAGGCGGCCGCGGTCAGCACCCGCCGCCGCTCGGCCGCGGGCACGCCGCTGACCAGCAGCTCCACCGCCAGGCCGGGGAAGCTGGCCTCCAGGTGAGCGCGAAACCTGTCGAGATGCTGGCGGGCCAGGATCTCGGTGGGCGCCATCACCAGCGACTGGAGGCCGGCGGCGTGGACCATGGCCACGGCGGCCGCGGCCACCGCGGTCTTGCCGGAGCCCACGTCACCGTTGAGCAGGCGGTTCATGGGCACCTCCCCCCGCAGGTCCTTGAACACCTCCCAGGCGGAACGCTTCTGGGCCCCCGTCATCTCAAACTGAAGCCCCGCCAGGAAGGCGTCGATCACCTCCTGGCGGTATTCGACGGGGGTGGCCTGCTCGCTCGCCATCCGGCGCCGGGCGAGCAGGAAGGCGGCCTGCAGCTCCAGCAGCTCGGCGAAGACCAGCCGCCGCTTGGCCGCCGCCAGCTCGGCAGGGTCCTGGGGCCGGTGGCCCTGGCGGACCGCCTCGGCGACCGGCAGCAGCCGGTGCCGCTCACGGGTCGGCGGCGGGACCAGGTCCTCGAGGCCGCCGGCCAGGGGCAGGGCCGCCTCCACCCAACCCGACAACCGCTTCGAGGTGAGGCCTGCGGTCAGGTGGTAGCGGGGCATCAGGGCGGCCAGCCGGCGCGGGCCCAGCTCGATCCCCACCACCTCGTGATCCGGGTTCTGCATCTCCAGGCCAGGCCCGAAGCGGGAGGGCTTGAGCCTGCCCGCCAGCGCCAGCCGGTCGCCGGGCCGGAGCTGGTGGGCCAGGTAGGGCTTGTGGAACCAGACCACCTTGAGCGGCTGGCCCCGGTCGTCCCGGAGCGTCGCCTCGGACAGGCTGAGCTGGCGCCGGGCGGCATGCCGGCCGCTGTTGATCGTCTTGGAGTGGATGCTGACCAGCGTCGCCATCACCATGGCCCGGGCGTCGGCGGCTGCCCCGGCGATGCTCGCCACCTCCTCGTAGGAGTCGAACTCGAAGGGCAGGTGGAGGAGCAGGTCACGGACCGTGGCCACCCCCAGCCGGGCGAGCCGCCTGGCGTCAGCCGCCGAGAGCCGGGGCAGCTCGGTGACCGGGGAGTCGAGAGCGAGCGGAGGCGCCATCCCGTATAGGATCGGGGATCATGGCCGGCGAGCTTCCGACGCCGGTCGAGGACGTGGTCGAAACCATCCACGGCACGGTGGTCCACGACCACTACCGCTGGCTGGAGGCCGGGGGCGGGGAGGCGGTGAGCGCGTGGGTGGCCGCCCAGAACGCCCGCACCCGCTCGGTGCTGGACGCCGGCCCGCGCCGGGCGGCGCTCGAGCGCCGGCTGCGGCAGGCGATGGACGTCGGCAGCCTGGGCGGTTTCTTGCCGCGCGGCCGCCGGCTGTTCAGCCACCGCCGCCCGCCCGGAGCCGACCAGCCGCTGCTCCATGTCTCCGACCTGGACGGGCGGGGGGAGCGGGTGCTGCTCGACCCGGCCGCCATGGGCGCCGACGCCGCCACCGCCATCGATTGGTGGGTCCCCGCCCGCGATGGCGAACTGGTGGCGGTCGGAATCTCCGAAGGGGGCAGCGAGAACTCGACGCTGGTGCTGGTGCGGACCGAATCCGGCGCGCTGCTGGCGGACCGGATCGCCGGCTGCCGCTGGCCGGCGCTGGTCTTCGAGCCCGGCAACGGCGGCCTCCTCTACTCGCGCCAGCCCACCCCCGGCAGCGTCCCCGCCGGCGAGGAGATGTACCACCGCCACGTGTGGCGGCACTTGGTCGGCGAGGACCCCGCGGCCGACGTCCGCCTCTTCGGAGAGGGCCGGGACAAACTCGACTTCCCCGCCTCGCTGTCGATGACCGATGACGGCGGCTGGACGGTGCTGACCGTCGCCCAGGGCTGGGACCGGACGGCGGTCTTCCTGCGCTCCGGCCAGGGTCCGTTCCAGCCCATCTTCGAGGGCCTTCCCAGCGAGCTCCACGCCTGGTTCAGTGGAGGCCGCCTGCTCGGCCACACCAATCACCTGGCCGCCAACTACCGGCTGGTCGAGATCGACCCCCGGCGGCCGTCAGCCGATTCGTGGCGAGACCTGGTCGCGGAGGGTGAGCACGTCCTGGCGGGGGCCACGGCAACAGCCGGCGCGCTCTACGTGGAGCACCTTGTGGACGCCGCCTCGGAGGTGCGCCGGCACGGGCTGGACGGCTCACCGGGAGAGCCGATCGAGCTGCCCCGCCCGGCCACCGTCACCGCCGCCGGAGCCCAGGCCTCCGGACCCGAGTGCTACCTGACCGTCGAGACGTTCACCGAGCCGGCGCGGGTGCTGGAGGTCGGCGGCCGGGTGCGCGAGGTGCGCCGGCTGGACGTGCCCAGTGGATTTGACGCGGCCCGCCACCCGGTGCGGCAGGTCTTCTACGCGTCGAAGGACGGCAACCGGGTGCCCATGTTCCTGGTCGGCCGGGCCCGGAGCGCCGGACCGGTGCTGCTGACCGGCTATGGCGGCTTCAACATCAGCCGTACGCCCACCTTCCTGGCCACCTCGGTGCCCTTCCTGGAGGCCGGGGGCCTGGTCGCCGTGGCCGGGCTGCGCGGGGGCGGCGAGTACGGCGAGCGCTGGCACCGGGCGGGCATGCTGGGCTCCAAGCAGAACGTGTTCGACGACTTCGCCGCCGCCGCCGAGTGGCTGATCGGGGAGGGCCTGTGCGCGCCGTCCCAGCTGGGGATCGTGGGTGGCAGCAACGGTGGCCTGCTGGTGGGGGTGGCGATGACGCAGCGGCCGGAGCTTTTCGGCTGCGTCGTCTGCCGGGTACCGCTGCTCGACATGGTCCGCTACGAGCGCTTCCAGGTCGCTCAGCTGTGGGCCGCCGAGTACGGCAGCGCGGCCGACCCGCCCGCGTTCGGCTGGCTGTACGCGTACAGCCCGTACCATCACGTGGAGGACGGCCGCCGGTACCCACGCACCCTGCTCACCGCGGGCGAGGAGGATTCGCGGGTCGACCCTCTCCACGCCCGCAAGTTCGGCGCCCGCCTCCAGGCAGCCGATCCGGACGGCGGCCACCTGCTCCGAGTCGAGCCCCGCGCCGGACACGGCCAGGGCAAGCCGGTGGCCAAGCTGGTGCCCGAGGAGGCCGACATCCTCGCTTTCGTGCTCGATACCCTGGACCCCCCGCCCGTTCCCTGAGCCCCCCTGCCGGCATCACCGACTTGGCGATAGCGTCACTATCAGTTAAAGTGAAGGCAACGACGCGAACCGGATTCCGCCATACCTTTCCCTGGCGCGCGCCACCGGCCTGCTGGCGTGGGGCTCGCAGGCCGCCGGCGCCGCCCTCCCGCTTCCGGTGCCGACCCCGCCCCCGCTGCCGGTGGACGTCCACGCCCCGCCCCCGGTGCTGGTTCTGCCCCCAGCCTCGGGGCCGGTGCTGCCGGGACCGCCAGCCGGGGCCGGTGCTGCCGGGATCGCCGCGCCCGGCGGAGCACCCGGCGCGGCACCGGGCGGGAGTTCCGACGCCTCCGGACCGCCGCCCGCCGATGCCGTGCTCGGCTCGCCTCCGGCCGCCTCCGCACCCCCCTACCAGCCCTCGCCGGAGGAGCAGGCGGCCCTGCCGGCGGAGAGCGACCGGTCCGACCTCGAGAGCCGCCAGTACGATCTGCTCCAGGATTCGCCCAACCTCGACGCCCTGCTCGGCCCCGACGCGGTGCGCGCGGGGGGCGGCGACGGCCGCTTCGGCTGGCCACTGGTCTTCCGGGGCGCGCCCCCCATCACCCAGCGGTTCGCCTGCACCGGCCT
>JBBSHA010000019.1:0-15322 GCA_038253595.1 Candidatus Dormibacterales bacterium | reverse complement strand
TGGTGGAGGTGATCCAGGTGATGGGCGCCTCCGGCCTGGTGATGGTGCCCAGCGCCGGGGACCTGACCGGCCCGCTGGCACCCGACGTCGCCCGCTACTACCAGGGGGCGACGCGTCCCGCCGCCGAGCGGATCGAGATCTTCCGGCTGGCGTGGGATCTGGCGGTGTCCTCGTTCGCCGGCCGCCAGGTGCTGTACGAGCGTTACTTCTCCGGGGATCCCTGGCGCCTGCAGATGACCCGGCTGGCCGGCTACCCGCGCAAGGACGAGCTGAAGCTGCGGGTGGCGGAATTCATCGAGCGCACCCGGGAGTGGGACTCCCGGCCGGGTGGCGGGGCCGACGGGGAGTGACGTGAGCGTCGACGGGCGCGAGTTCCGCAGCGCGCTGGGCCGGTTCGCGACCGGGGTCACCGTGATCACCGCGGTTCACCTGGGGCGCCGGCACGGGATGACCGCCAACGCCTTCATGTCGGTCTCGCTCGCCCCGCCCCTGGTCGCGGTGTCGGTCGGCCACCAAGCCCGTATCCACGCGCTGCTGGAGGCCTCCGGCGAGTTCGGGGTGAGCGTCCTGCGGGAGGACCAGGAGGCCATCGCCAGGCATTTCGCGGGGCATCCTGTGGAGGGCCTGGAGGTTCCCCTCCGGTTTCGGGGCGACATCCCGCTGGTGGCGGGGGCCATCGCCCAGATGGCCTGCCGGCTGGTGGAGGCCCACCCGGCCGGCGACCACACCATCTTCCTGGGCGAGGCCACCTGGCTCGAGCACGGCCGGGGCATGCCACTGCTCTTCCACGAGGGCAGACTGTTCGGCATGGAGCACCGGCCGCTCGCCGACGATGCCCGGCCGCTGCCCTTCCCGCTCGACGTGACCGCCGCTCCCGAGCTGTCGCGGCAGGGGCACACGCTGGTGGCGGACTACCCGTAGGCTCCGGCTCTGGCCCCGCCCAGGGTTGCCGCCGGTTGGTCAGCCGGCGTTCGCAGCCTCGCCTGCGGCCGGGGCGGCCGGCGCCCGGGCCGCCACCCGCGCGGCCCGGCAGCCCTCGATCAGCCCGGCCAGCACCAGGCCCGCCTCGGCGCCGTCACGATCGCGGATCGCCACGTGCAGTGGGCGCCCCGCCGTGTCCAGGTGGACCGTCGCCAGTCGCAACCGACGCTGGACCGGGCCCTGCACGAGGCGCAGGCTCTGGACCTTGGCCAGGGGCACCCAGGTCGTGGTCCGCGCCACCCTGCCCGTGGTGGTCACGGCGCACGTGGCGGTGCGCCCCCAGGCCAGCTTGGGGTAGAGGAGCGGACTCCGCCAGCGCGCCCGGGGCGGCGGCGGGAGCCGCTCGGTAGGGGCGTCTGGAAG
Source organism: Candidatus Dormibacterales bacterium (assembly GCA_038253595.1). GTDB lineage: Bacteria > Chloroflexota > Dormibacteria > Dormibacterales > Dormibacteraceae > JBBSHA01. The sequence goes on along the minus strand of JBBSHA010000019.1, from coordinate 13,978 downwards.
GATCCTGGCCAGCAGGGCGGCCGCCTCCTGGTGGCTGCCCACCGGGAGCACGGCCCGCAGCTGCCGGCTCTCCGCCGAGTTCTCACCCGACCGGCGCTGGCGGCCGGCCAGGTCGACCTCGAGCCGGCACCAGCCCAGCGGCCGCCAGAGCAGCGGCTCGACCATGCGCACCGCCTGGACCCGGCCCTGGGGAATCGTCTCGGCGGTAATCTCGAGCAGGCCCGAGCGCACGCTGAGGCCGTCGGCGGCCTCGGCCACGGTCAGCCGGTAGGCCCCGTTGAAGCGGCGCCAGAGCAGCGCCAGCACGCTCAGCCCGCCGACCCCGCTGGAGCTGACCACGGCCAGCGCCCGGTCCGGCGCCTTCACGGCCGTGACCAGGAGGCCGACCAGCAGGAGGGTGACCACCACCGCCAGCCGGCTGAGCAGGATGGAGCCGGCCAGGCGCCGCACCGGCAGCCGGAGCAGCACCCGGGCGGGGGCCGGGTGGGGGTCCGGCGCCACCCCCGCGGCCAGGGCGAGCAGGCGGGCGCGGACGACCTCAGCCTCGCCCGCCCGGAGGTAGGCAAGCCGGCCGGAGGTGCCACTGGAGCCGCCCAGCCGGAGCCGCAGCTCCGCCAGCCCGAACACCCGGGCCAGGACCGGGCGGACGGTGTCGATGGCCTGGATCTGGCTGAGCGGGAAGCGCAGCGAGCTGCGCCGGATCAGCCCGGTCTCGATCCGCAGGTCCCCATCCTGGATCCGCCAGCGCGTGACCAGCCAGGAGACGAGGCCCAGGACGACCAGTACTCCGGCGCTCACCAGGTGGCCCACCGATCCGCCCGCGCCGGAGCGCGTGCCCGGCACCAGCGTGCCCACGAAGACCAGCACGACCGCGGTCAGCGCCCGCCCGGCCCGGATGACCGGGGAGAGCGGATGGAGCCGGTGCCAGGCGTCGGCCGCGAGAGGGGTGGGGGCGGATTGGGTTCCGGCAGGCGCGCCGCCCGCGCTCAAAGGCCGGCCGCTCTCGACTCGCCCAGCTCGGCCAGGTGGTCGCGGAGGCGGGCCGCCTCCTCGCGGCCGAGGCCCGGGATCCGGGCGTCGCTGGCGGCGGCCGCCGTGTGCATCCGGACCGTGGCCAGCCCATAGAGGCGCTCGAGCGGACCGGCGACCACGTCGATGAACTGCATCCGCCCGTAGGGGATCACCGACAGCCGGGAGATCAGCACGCCGCGCCGGACCAGAAGGTCCTCGGCCCGCTCGCTGTAGGCCCAGGCCCGCACCCGGCGCTGCGCGAACCGCTCTCCGGCCAGGCCCAGCAGCCCGATCGCCACCAGTCCGCCGGCGCCGGCCGGGAGGGCCGTGCGAGAGCCGGTGAAGGCGGCGAGGGCGGCCAGGGCGGCCACCACCAGGGCGGCCGCCGCGGTGAGCCCGGCCACCTCAGTCCGGCGCAGCGAGCCCAGGCGCGGGGAGGGCCGCAGCCAGGCGGCGTCGGTGGCGGCGAACGCGTCGACCGAGTCGGTCATGGCCGGGTCGAGTATGACAGCCGGCCGTGCGGCCTCCTCGAGCGCGAAGCGCGGCCGCTCCGCGCGTGCGGCCGGCCGGGGGGGGATCGGCCGCCGGCCGCACGGCCCGCCCTCCGAGCCGGTTGGCGGCGCTGACCACGGCCCGGAGCGAGGCGCTCAGGAGGTTGGGGTCGACGCCGACGCCCCAGGTGGGGCCACCGTCCACGCCGGCCACCTCCACGAACGCTACGGCCGTGGCGTCGGAGCCGGCGGCCACCGCGTGCTCGAAGTAGTCGAGCACGCGCAGGCTGAGGCCGCGGTCCTCGGCCAGCGCCGTGGTGAAGGCGGCGATGGGGCCGTTGCCGGCGCCGGAGATGGTCCGGTCGCCATCCCCGGTCCGGATCGTGGCCGTCAGCGTGGTGCGGGCGGCGCCGCCCGGTCCGGAGTGGTCGCTGGTGGCGTGGTCCAGCAGCTCCAGGGCCGGGCTGCGGCCGAGGTAGGTGGCCTGGAAGGCGGCCCAGATCTCCGGCGGTGTGATCTCCCTGCCGCTCACATCCGTGATCCCCTGGACGACCTGCATGAACTCGATCTGCAGCCGGCGCGGGAGGTCCAGGTGGTAGTCGTGCTTGAGGATGTAGGCGACTCCGCCCTTGCCCGACTGGCTGTTGACCCGGATGACGGCCTCGTACGTCCGGCCCACATCGTGGGGGTCGATCGGCAGGTAGGGCACCTCCCAGGCCCCGGTCGCGCTGCCGATCGCCTCCATGCCCTTCTTGATGGCGTCCTGGTGGGAGCCGGAGAAGGCGGTGAACACCAGCTCGCCGGCGTAGGGGTGGCGGGGGTGGACGGGGATCTGGTTGCACTCCTCCACGACCCGGCGCAGCTCGTCGATGTCGGACAGGTCGAGGCCGGGGTCGACACCCTGGCTGAAGAGGTTCATGGCCAGGGTGACCAGGTCCACGTTGCCCGTCCGCTCGCCGTTGCCGAACAGCGTGCCCTCGACCCGCTCGGCACCGGCCATCAGCGCCAGCTCGGTGGCGGCCACGGCGCTGCCCCGGTCGTTGTGGGGGTGGACGCTGAGCACCCAGCTGTCCCGGTGGGCGAGGTGGCGGTGGCACCACTCGATCTGGTCGGCGTAGATGTTGGGGGTGCTCATCTCAACCGTGGCGGGCAGGTTGAGGATCATGGGCCGGGCCGGGGCCGGCTGCCAGACCGCCATCACCGCCTCCGAGATCTCCTGGGCGAAGTCGAGCTCGGTGCCGGTGAAGCTCTCTGGCGAGTACTGGAAGACCACCTCGGGAGCGCCCTGTTCGGACGCCAGCCGGCGGACCAGTTCGGTGCCGCGGACCGCGATCTCGATGATTCCGGCCCGGTCCTGGCCGAAGACGACGCGCCTCTGCAGGCTGGAGGTGGAGTTGTAGAGGTGGACGATCGCGCGCGGGACCCCGGCCAGGCTCTCGAAGGTGCGCTCGATCAGCTCGTCCCGGCACTGGGTGATGACCTGGATGGTGACGTCGCTGGGCACCAGGTCCTCCTCGACCAGCAGGCGCACGAAGTCGAAGTCGGGCTGGGAGGCGGCCGGGAATCCGACCTCGACCTCCTTGAATCCGATCCGGACCAGGAGCTCGAACAGCCGCCGCTTGCGCTGGATGTCCATGGGGTCGATCAGGGCCTGGTTGCCGTCGCGCAGGTCCACGCTGCACCAGCGGGGTGCGGCGCCGATGACGCGGTCGGGCCAGCAGCGGTCGTGGAGGGGCACGGGCGGAAACGGTTGGTACTTGCCGGCCGGCATCGGGTTCATGGTCTGCTCCGGGCTGTTCAGGTGGGGGATGGGAAACAGAAAACCCCCCGGTCGAATTGACACGGAGGGTCTGGGGCGGGCACCCGCGGGCGGGCACCCGCGGGCGGGCACCCGCGGGCGGGCACCCGCGGGCGCTCGCCCTACGTCAGTAGGAGCTGGGGGAAAAGCGGAAAAGTCCCCATGTGGCCTCAGTGTGGCCCGCCGGCGCCGCCGCGACTAGTGTCCGGTGCACCACTCGAGGGCTGGTCGCCTGGCCCTGACCCACAATGGCAAACGCTCCGGCTACGCTCCGAGGAGGCGCCGGGCGGGGTGGTAGGGAAAGAAGTCGATGATCTCCCGGTTGCGCACCCGAGCCTGCGTCTCCTGCCAGAAGTTGACGTCGTAGAGATCGCCGTGGGTGCGCCCGAGCACCTCGCGCAGGGCGGGCGAGAGGCCCAGGAAGCGGCTGATCTCCTCGGGAAAGACGTCGCGAGGTCCGACCCCGAACCAGGCCTCCTCGGCCAGGTCGTCCTGGTCGTCGTCGGCGACCGGGAGAGACCTGAAGCTGAAGTTGGTCAGCAGCGAGAGCTCGTCGTAGTCGTAGCAGACCACCCGGCCGTGGCGCGTCACGCCGAAGTTCTTGGGCAGCAGCTCGCCCGGGAAGATGCCGTTGCCGGCGAGGTCCTTGATCGCCTGCCCGAAGTCGGTCACCGCGGCCGCCGCCGCGTCCGGGCCGGCCTCCCGCAGGTAGAGGTCGAGCGGAATCACCCGGCGCTCGATGTAGGCGTGGTGGACGACCAGTTCGCCGCCCGCTGCCGCCACCGTGTGGTCGGCGTCCCGGCCGAACTCGGCCAGCAGCGCGGGGTCGAAGCGGCCGCGCTCGAACTCCAGGTGCTCGAACTCCTGGGCCTCGACCAGGCGGCCCGCCCGGTCGTGCCGGTAGACCAGCCGGTAGTTCTCCCGGATCGCCTCGGCCGTCATCGGCTTGATCGCCGGGAAGCGGTCCCGGATGATCTTGATGACCACGTCGTGGCCCGGCATCGTGAACACGATCATCACCATGCCGGGCGTGCCCGGGGCGAGCCCGAAGCGCTCGTCCGTGTCGCGCATGTGGCGGAGCAGGTCGCGGTAGATCTCGGTCTTGCCGTGCTTGTGGTGGCCGAGGGCGATGTAGATCTCGGCCAGCGGCTTTCGGGGCAGCAGCGACTTGAGGTGGCGCACCAGCTGCTGCGGGGGTCCCAGGTCGACGTGGAAGTGGGAGCGGGTGAAGCTGAAGAGGATGCTGATGTCGTCCTCCTCGGTGAGCACGGCGTCGACCGTGATCCCGCGCTCGCCGTTCAGCAGCGCCAGCGCGAAGGGGATCGAGCGGGTGCCGCTGAAGGCTCGACCGACCAGGTAGGCGCCCTTGCGCCGGAAGAAGGGCGCGCCCAGCACCTCGGCCCGGTCGACGGGGCCCGAAGCACCGTCCCGGGCCAGGCGCTCGGCCAGCCGCCCGGCGGCGAGGGCGGCGTCCCGCCCGGGCGCCTCCAGCGGGGCCTCCCAGCCGCAGTCTCGGAGGATCGCCGCCACCACCTCGGTTCCCCCCGCCCGGCCGCCGTACGTGCGCAGGAGGCCGGCGACGGGGGCGGCCGGGGGCGGCTCGAAGTCGGAGTCGACGAACTCGATGTCGGGGTCCACGCCCATGGTGGCGAACACGCGCCGGGTGACCGAGTTGAAGAACGTCTCCGCCAGCTCGAGATCCTCGCGGCCCGCGATCAGGCCGGAGTAGACCGCCTTCATTCCCGTCCACGTGACCCGGTCCGTCAGGCGCCCCGCGAGCATGGCCCGGATCCCGGCCTCCGTCCGCCCGATGACCGCGCTGTAGAGGTCCAGCCGCTCGGACGCGTCGGCCACGGCCAGCTCCCACTGCCGCCGCTCGAAGCGCTCCCGGGCCCGCCGGGTGATCTCCGCGAAGGCCTCCTGGTAGCCGGCGAACGCCTCCAAGATGGCCGGGCGGCGACGTTGGCGAGCCGGCTGGCCGACTTTTCGCCGCTGTCCACCTCCGCCACCCGCCCAGCGTAAGGGCCGGGTGAGGGCCGCCGCGCTACGGCTTCGCCGGCTGCCGCCCCGGCGCGGGCGCGCCCTGGGCGGCCCGTCCCCGGGCCTTGCGGCCGGGGTCCCGATCGTAGCGGGCCCGGTAGGCGGCCCAGTCCCAGCCGGCCAGGAAGCCCTCGGCGGCGGCGCGGCCGCGCTGGTAGAGCTCGGTCTGCTGATCGGGGGTGATCTCGAAGTCCGTCGAGGCCACCTCGCTGGTGTCGATGAAGATGGTGCGCTCGACGACCGACGGGTCGGACAGGTGGACGTGGTCGTTGCCGTTGATCACCGTGTCCAGCAGCGCCTGGCCGAAATCGAGAACGTCATCCGTCGGGTTGGGCTGCGCTCCCACGGCAGGCAGCGAGGAGAGCTTGATTCCGAAGGTCGGCCAGCGCGCCTCCTGGTCGTCCGTGCGGTCGAATATCTCGATCGGGAAGTCCGAGCAGGCGCCGCCGTCGACCAGCACCGATTCGTGGTTGGGGAACGCGGCCCCCCACCTCAGGCGGGCCGGCTTGAAGAAGAAGGGGATGGACGCCGAGGCGCGCACAGCGTCGGCCACCCGCTGCGTCCCGGGATCGATTCCGTAGGCGCCATAGTCCCACGGGAAACGCACCATGGTGCCGCGGCTGACGTCGGTGACGATCACCACCAGGCGGTACGAGCGCTCCGGGGGCAGCGCGCTGCCGGGGTCGGCGAACACCAGGTCGGCGAAGGTGGACACCCCCAGTGGCGGCCCGGCCAGGGTGTCCAGGAGCCAGCGGTGCAGGTAATCGCTGTTGTAGATGCCCTCGTCGAGCAGCACCGACATGGCGCGCCCGACGAAACCGGCCCGTGCCAGGCCCCTCGCCTCCCGCACGGCCCGGTAGTTGATACCGTCGCGCATCACCTGCTGCATACGGGGCGCCGGCATGCCCGCCGCCACGAAGGCGGCCGCGATCGATCCCGCCGAGGTGCCGGCGGCGCGCGGGAACGAGTACCCGTGCTCGCTGAGCACGGAGATCGCGCCCACGTGGGCGATACCCTTCACCCCACCGCCCTCGAGCACCAGGTCCGCCTTCTGGACGCTGGGGGGCGGCGGCCCCGCCCCCCGCCTGGTCCCGGCCACCGCCCCCATGGCGGCAAGCTACTCCGTTCGCGGCCCCTGTCAAGCGCCCTCCGGCCACCGCAAGGCTGTGGATCGTCGGCTCCCGCCATTCGTTGTCTGATCAGGGCCGGCGTTGGAACGGTCATCACCACGGCGCCGTCGAAGCGGCCGTCGGCAGCATCGAGGAGGACAGGCAAATGGCGAACTCTCTGCTTCTGTACACCGGCGGCAGCATGCCCGAGAGCGAGGCCCGGGCGCAGCCAGGCGATGGCCGCCTGGGGGGCCTGGTTCGGCGGACTCGGGGACGGGGTGGTCGACCAGGGCAACCCGTTCAGTCCGGAGGCGAGGACGGTGGCGGCGGATGGCAGCGTCAGCGACGGGGCGGCCGGCTCGAAGGCGAGCGGCTATTCGATCATCAGGGCCGGCTCCCAGGCCGCGGCCGTCGAGATCGCCCGGGGCTGTCCTGTGCTCCAGGGTGGCGCCGGGATCACTATCCACCAGACGGCGCCGGTGATGCAGCGGCTCCGGGCCGGAGGCGGGCGCCCGCGCGCGCGCGCTCTCCGCCTAACATTCCCGGCCAGTGACCGAGGACACCGACCGCCTGCTGGAGGCGATGCCGTTCGCGCGCGGGCTGGGCATCGAGGACGTGCACGCGACCCCTGACGAGGTGACCGGCGCCCTGCCCTGGCGGGAGGACCTCTGCACCAGCGGCGGCGTGCTCCACGGAGGGGTCCTGATGTCGCTCGGGGATGCGCTCGGCGCCTACTGCGCGCTGCTCAACCTGCCCGCCGAAAGCACCTCCACCACCACCATCGAGTCCAAGACCAACTTCCTGCGCGCCGTGCGCGGAGGGCGCATCAGCGCCACCTCCCGGCCGCTGCATCGCGGCCGCACCATGATCGTGGTCGACACCGAGATCCGCGATCCCGACGGTCGCCTGGTCGCCCGAGTCACCCAGACCCAGGCCGTCCTCAGCCGTTAGTGCACCGACACAGAAATAACCTTCCGCGCCACGGCCCGGGACCCCTTCCCGTACGTCGCCGAGCACGTGCTGCTGGGGCCCGCCGGTCCCAACGCCTGCGCGATCCCCGGGACTTCGTGGCCGAGGCTGACGGTGCTCGTGGCTACCGACCTCCAGTACTCGATCCTGCGGGTGGTCCCCTCGCTGGAGCGCGGCGAGCGGATCAACGTCGGAGTGGTGCTCTTCCCCCAGCAGCTGGCGCTGCTGTTCCCGAGCCTCGATCCCGCGGCGGTGATCGGTCACCTGAGAGCGCTCTGCGATGTCGCGGAGGGTCTTCTTCCCGGCACCGGCCTGCTGGGCTCGCTGACCGCCTCCGAGCGCTTCGGCTGGCTGGCGTCGCCGTCGTCGACCGTCATCCAGCCCTCGCCGGTCCACACCGGACTGACCAGCGACCCGGCGGCGACCCTGAACCGGCTGCTTGCGAACCTGGTGGGACCGCCCCCGGGGTCCTGACCCGGCTACGCGGCCGGGTGGCTGCCGGAGCCATGGCCGGCCAACCAGGCCGCGGCCGCCTGTTCCAGGGCGGTCGCGGTGATCGCGGCCAGCCGGCGCCGACCGGGTGCCGCGTCAAAGGTCAAGGGCCTGGTGTCCATGACCACCCCGCTCGCTACCTGGCGCGCCAGTGCGGGACTGACCGGGCGGAGCAGGATGGCGGCCAGCCGCATGACCGGCCGGGGCACGTGGCGCGTCCGGCGCCGGGCCATGCACAGCCGGGTCATCACGGCCACGAACTGGTTGAGGCTGAGGTTCTCCGGGCCGCCGACCTCGAGCATCTGCCCGGCCCAGGCCGGATCGATGGCCGCCAGCTCGACGGCGGCGGCGACGTCGGTCACCGAGACGAAGTTGACGGGGTTGTCGCCGCGCCCGAACACGGTCGCCCGGCCGGTCGCCAGCAGGGGCTCGCCGATGATGTCCAGCCACAGCTCCATGAACGCAGACGCCCGGACCACCGTCCAGCTGAGACTGCTCGCCTCCAGCACCTGCTCCGCCCGGTACTTCATGCGGGCCAGCTCCAGGGGGTGGTCGGGGCCGGCGCCACACAGCGAGACCATCACGAAGCGGCCGGAGCCGGCGGCCTCCGCAGCGTGCACCAGGTTGACGTTGCCGAGCCAGTCCACTGGCGCCGGCCCCCCGCGGCCCGTGAACCCGTGCATCGCCGAGATCGTGGTGGTCACTCCCGTCAGCGCCGGGCCCAGGGAGGCCGGCTCGGTGACATCGCCGCTCACCAGCTCGACCAGGGGACCCTCGAGATGGCGGGCGCGGGTCGGCTCCCGAGTCAGCACCCGGACCCTCTCTCCGCGCTTGGCCAGACGGCGGACGACCAGGGTCCCCAGCCGGCCGCTGCCCCGGCGACCAGGATCATCGAAGTCCCCGCCCGGAGCGCGCCGTCAGTGGTCGGCACCTTCGCCGAACGCCTGCCGGACGGCGGCATCCGGGCCGCCCGCCGTCTCGACGAGCGGCTCCATGTAGAAGCTGACCAGCGCCGCCCGGCCCGCCCGGACCTCCTGGATGGTGACCCCGCGCAGGGCCACCGGCACACCGTCCCGCCGGGTCCCGCTCCAGCTCCACTCGGCCCAGGCGGTGGCCCCCTCCCGGGCGCTCCGCACCAGCTCGGCGTGAAGGTCCGGCGCCCCCGCCAGGATCCGCCCCCAGTTGCGGCGGACCTGGTCGGAGCCGCGGAACGACCGCTCCGGGTGAGCGGGGGTCTGGCTCTCCACGTCGCTCGTGAAGCAAGCGACCAGAGCCTCCAGGTCGCGCCCGTTGATCGCCGCCCGGATCTCGGCGAGCACTCCTCGCGGGTCGTCGTCGGCGTCGTGCTGGGTCATTACCGGCCGGCCTCCTCGGGTAATATCGATTGGATGAGCTATCGATTGGCTAGGTGCAGAGTCTGGTGAATAATGGGGGCCCTGTCAAACGCCCCTATTCCTCGCCCCTGCGCCGGGAGCAGGCGGGCGCCACCCGCGCGGCCGTCATCGCAGCCGCCACCCGGCTCTTCGCGGAGCGGGGCTACGCCCGGACCTCGATCGAGGACGTGGCCGCGGCCGCCGGGGTGGCGAGGGCGACCGTTTTCACCTCCGTGGGCGGCAAGGCGGCGCTTCTGAAGACGGCCTACGACGTCTCGATCGTCGGCGATGACGCGCCGGTGGCGTTCGCCGACCGCCCGCGATCGCGGCAGCTGATCACGGACGCCGACCCGAGGTCCCTGCTCCGCGGCTACGCCGGCCTGCTGCGGGAGATGCACGAGCGGGGAGCCGGCCTCTTCGACGCCGTGCGGGGCGCCGCCGAGACCGACGCCGAGGCTGCGAGCCTGTGGCGCGATCTCCAGGCGCAGCGCCGGACGGGCGCGGCCAACCTGGTCCGCGCGATCGCCGCCCGGCCGGCGTTCAGACCCGGGCTGGACCTGGAGACAGCGGCTGACCTGGTCTGGGTCCTGAACGGACCCGGGCTGTACCTGCAGCTGGTCCGGGACCGCTGCTGGCCGCCGGCGAAATACGAGCGCTGGCTCGGCGAGGCGCTCCAATCCCAGCTGCTGGCCCCCTGAGGCTCACCCGCCCACGAGCCGGCCGGAGGCGGCTGACGCTCGGGGTGTGACACTGGCAGAGATGGGGTTCGATAATGCGGCGGCCGCGATCGCCACCCGGCGCCGCCGCCGTCGCTCCGCGGGCTGGGGCGGGGTGGTGCTCGTGGCCCTCCTGCTGGTCGCCTTTGCGGTCTGGGAGGGCGACCTGCCGGAGGTCTTCGGCGACCTCCGCCGCGTCTTCTTCCATGCCGTGCACCGGTTCGGCGTGCCGGGCAGCCTGGCCCTCCTCTACATCGAGGAGAGCGGCATCCCGCTGCCGGTGCCGGGCGACGTCTACGTGGTCTACCTGGGCCACCTGGCCGCCGGTTCCGCCCTCAAGTGGGTGGCGGCCTGGCTGGCCATCATCGTTGCGGTTGTGGCGGGGTCCAGCAACCTCTACCTGGTCTCCCGGCGCTGGGGCCACCGGCTGGTTGCCCACCGCTTCAGCGCCGCGCTCCACCTGGATCGCAGGCGGATGGGCGCGGTGCAGCGCTGGCTCGACCGCTGGGGCGTCATCGCCATCATCTTCGGCCGCCATCTGCCCGGCTGCCGGGTCCCGATCACCGTGGTCGCCGGGATCTTCAAGGTCCCCTATCGCACCTTCCTGCCCTCGGTCGCCGTATCCACGGCGGGCTGGGCGGCGTTCTGGCTGTGGCTGGGGGCCCGCTACGGGCGGGCCGCGCTACGCTTCTTCGGCGGCCACTCCTGGACGTACCTGGCCGTTGCCGGCTTCCTGTTGCTGGTGGTCACCTACGCGGTGGTGCGCGTGGCCCGCGCTCCGGCCGCCGATGCCGATTAGCGACTAGCCGGACCGGCTCTCGAGATCGGGCGCCAGCTCGTCCAGGCGGCCGCGGAGCCAGGCCATCGCCTCCCGGGCCAGCCGGGCGCCGAGGCTGATACGGGCCACCCCCAGCTCGGCCAGCCGGACCGGCGACGGGCCGCCGGGTACAGCGAGCACGTTGACCGGGCCGCCGATGGCCGCGACCAGAGTCGCGATCGACGCCTCGTCAAGGGCCCCGATCGGGTAGATGCAGTCGGCCCCGGCCTCCCGGTAGCGGCGGCCGCGCTCGATCGCCTCCTCCAACTCCCGCGGGCCGGGCTGGGCGACCGCCAGGTAGGGGTCGGTGCGGGCGTTGATGACCACCTCCACGCCGGCGGCTCCGGCGGCCGCGCGCAGCGCACCCAAGCGGGTGGCCTGGACGTCGGCTGGGACGAGGCCGCCGCGGCGGTGGTCGGTGTCCTCATAGTTGAGGCCGACCGCGCCGCTGGCGAGCAGCCTCCGGATCACCTCGTGCGGGTCCAGGCCGTAGCCCGCCTCCAGGTCGGCGGTCACGGGGACCGTTACCGCGGCGGCGATCCGAGCGACGGCGGTGAAGGCCACCTCGGCCGGCATCACCTCGCCGTCCCCGTAGCCCAGGGCCGCCGCCACCCCGGCACTGGTGGTGGCCACCGCGGAGAATCCGGACTGGGCCACCACGCGGGCGCTGGCGACGTCCCACGCGTTGGCTAGGAGCAGCGGCCGGGCTCCGTGATGGAGCTCCCGCAAACGCTCGGCCAGCCGGCCCGGAGAGAGCGCCGGGGGCTCGGACATGGGCTGAGGATACGCCCGGAACCCGGCCCGGACTGCCGGCGGCCAGAGCCTCTGGGTGTGCTGGTTCGAACCAACCGTTCGCCTCACTTGACGCGAGGACAGACCAACCTCCAAACAGGGTTTCCCGGGCGGCGGAAAGCTAGAGTGGGCGGACCATGGACGCTCAGGACCGTCCTGCCGGGGGGGCTCGATAGCGACCGTGCTGGTAGTCGACGACGAGCCGGACCTCCGCTTCATGGTCCGCCTGATCCTGGAGACGGCCGGGTACGACGTGATGCTCGCGATCAACGGCGCCGAGGCCTGGCAGAGGTGCCAGGAACGGGCCCCCGACCTGGTCATCACCGACGTCATGATGCCGGTCATGGACGGCCTCCAGCTGATCGCCCGCCTGCGCTCCTCCCCGGCGACGGCGTCGATCCCGATCCTGGTCGTCAGCGGCCACGTCCACCTCGCCACCATGGCCGACGCCAGCCTTTCCAAGCCGTTCCTGCGCAAGGACCTCCTGGCGGCGACCACGGGCCTGATCGGAGTCTCGGCCAGCCGGTGAGCGAGCGCCTGGCGACCGGCATCCCCGAGCTTGACCTGGTGCTGGGCGGCGGCCTGCAGCCCGGCTCGGTGGTCATCCTGGCCGGGGCCCCGGGTACCGGCAAGACCATCCTGGCCCAGCAGATCTGCTTCGCAGTCGCCACCCCGGACCGCAAGGCCGTCTACTACACGACGCTGTCCGAGCCCCACTCCAAGCTGGTCCAGCACATGAGCGGCTTCGCATTCTTCGACCCCACCGCGCTGGGGGCCCGGATCGACTTCATCCACCTGGGCGACATGCTGAGCCCGGTCGGGGGCACCGGGTTGCGCCACCTGGTTGACGAGGTGGTCCGCGTCTCGCTGGAGAGCGGCCCGGCCGTTGTCGTGATCGACAGCACCAAGGCGCTGGGCGACTTCGCCACCCGCCTCGAGCTGCGCACGGCACTCTACGAGTTGACCAGCCGGATCGGGCACACCCAGACCGTTCTCCTCCTGCTCGGCGAATACCTGCCGAGCGAGATCCGGGAGGGATCGGAGTTCTCTCTGGTCGACGGCATCCTGGAGATGGCGTACGAGCCGCGGGAGCCGGTCGACCGGCGCTGGCTGCGGGTGGTGAAGATGCGGGCCAGCGCCCACCTGGTCGGCAAGCACTCGTTCCGCATCGGCGCGGCGGACGGCATCACCATCTACCCCCGGCTGGAGACCGTGGCGCCCGGACCGGCGGCCGACCTCGAGGCCCGCATCGCCGGCGGGGTGCCGGGCCTGGATGTGCTGATGGGCGGCGGCATGGCGGCGGGCGAGGCCACTGTGGTGCAGGGACCGTCGGGCGTGGGCAAGACGATCGTCGGCCTGCAGTTCATCGTCCAGGGCCTGACCGAGGGCGAGCGCTGCCTCTACGTCTCCTTCCAGGAATCGGCGTCCCAGCTCGCCCAGAAGGCGCACGCGTTCGGCTGGAGCCTGGACTCGGCGTTGGACGAGGGCCGGCTGGTGGTCCATCACGTGCCGGTCGGGGAGCTGGACCTGGACGCCCTGGGAGCGACGGTGCGCCGGGTGCTCGCGGACGGGTCGATCCGGCGGGTGGTGATCGACAGCCTGGCCGAGCTGGTCTTCGCCGCCCGCGAATCCGAACGCTTCCCCGCCTACACGCGCAGCCTGGTCGGCTTCATCCGGGCCGCCGGCGCGAGCGCGATCGTCACCAGCGAGACCAGGACCCTGGGCCCGATGGCCGAGGCCGCCGGCGACTTCTCGTTCCTCTTCCACAACGTGGTGCTGCTCCGCTACTTGGAGATGGATTCGCGCACGGGGCGCGGGCTCAGCGTCCTCAAGATGCGCAACAGCGTCCATGCGTCCGGCGTCCACCTGTTCGACGTCACCTCCCAGGGGGTGGTGGTCATGGAGGCGCTGGAGGGCGTCACCGGCATGCTTGGCTGGAGCGTCCTGCGCAGCCCTGCCGAGATGCACTGAGCCGGCGGCGACCCCCTAAGACCGCTCGGCACCGGCGGGGTTGCAGGGCGGCGCCGTCGATAACCGGGAGTGCCCGTTCGTGGTCTGGATGAACGGGCCATCCGGTCCGCACAGGAGGCAAGGCAGATGAAGTACCTGCTCATGTTCGTGAGCGAGACGGAGATGGACCAGGTCGGTTCCCGGTCGGAGGTCGAAGCCGTGTACGCCCGGATCGGCGGGTGGTTCGATCGCTACGGCGCGGCGGGCGTGCTCCGGGGCGGCGAGGAGCTGCAGCCGGCGCGGACGGCGACGACGGTGGACCTGGCCGGGAGCGCCCCGGTCGTGACCGACGGCCCATTCATCGAGGCCAAGCAGTCGATCGGCAACTACGCCGTGGTCGAGGTTGCCGACCTGGACGCC
>JBBSHA010000018.1:0-15627 GCA_038253595.1 Candidatus Dormibacterales bacterium | reverse complement strand
CCTCGGCCGTCTGGCGCAGGTGGCTGTCGGCGGTCACCCCAGGGGGGACGTCGAACGGCGGCAGCAGAGAGTGGCCGAGGTCGATCTGGAGGTCGACCTGGTCCGCCACCTCGAGCGGGCCGGCGAGGGCCCCGGGCAGGTCCTCGAAGGCGGCCGCCATCACGGCCGCGGTCTTCAGGTAGAAGGCGTCGGAGTTGAATCGCCAGCGCTTGGGGTCGTCGAAGTTGGCCCCGGTCTGCAGGCAGAGGAGGACGTCGTGGGCCTCGGCGTCGTGGCGGTGGACGTAGTGGAGGTCGTTGGTCGCCGCCAGCCGGAGGCCGAACTCCGTTGCGAAGCCGGTCAGGACCTCGTTGACCCGGTCCTGCTCGGGGATCCCGTGCCGCTGCACCTCGAGCAGGTAGCGGTCGGGACCCAGGATGTCCCGGTAGGTGGCCACCGTCTCCCGGGCGCCCTCGACGTCGCCGCCGGTGATCTTGGTGGCGACCTCGCCGCCCAGGCAGCCGGAGAGCACGACCAGGCCCGCGGAGTGGGCGGCCAGCACCTCGCGGTCGATGCGGGGCTTGTAGTAGAGGCCCTTCATCTGGCCGACCGAGCAGAGCTCCATCAGGTTCAGGTAACCCTCGGCGGAGGTCGCCAGCAGCGTCAGGTGGTAGGGATCGCGGTCGGCGCGGCCCTCCTTGAGCTCCAGGGAGCGCGGGGCCACGTAGGCCTCGAAGCCGAGGATGGGCTTGATCCCGGCATCCCGGCAGGCCTTGTAGAAGTGGATCGCCCCGTACATGACGCCGTGGTCGGTGAGCGCGATGGCCGGCATCTTCAGCTCGGCCGCCCGCGCCACCATGGCCTGGATCCGGCTCGCCCCGTCCAGCAGCGAGTACTCGGTGTGGTTGTGGAGGTGGACGAAGCTGTCTGGCGGGTGGGCTGTCAAGGGGTATCGGGCATGCTTTGGAAGCGAGGAAGGCGGTCCCCCGGACCGGCATTCTAGCCCCTCCCGCTGGAGGCCGGGCGGGCGCCGGGGCGCGCTCTCTACACTTGCCGGGGTGAGCCTGCCCTCCCTCTCCAGCCCGGTCCTCGCGGCCCGCCACTCGGGCATCCGGGAGATCTCCAACGAGGCCCTCACCCGGCCCGGGACCATCCGCCTGGAGGTGGGCCAGCCCGACTTCCGGACCCCGACGCACATCGGCGAGGCGGCCAAGCGGGCGATCGACGAGGGCTGGACCTTCTACACCCACACCCAGGGCCTCCTGCCTCTGCGCGAGCGGCTGACGGCCAAGCTGGAGCGGGTCAACGGCATCCTGACCAGCCCCGAACGGATCATCTGCGGCCCGGGCGGGGTGAGCGTGATCGCGGCCACCATCGCCGCCCTCTGCAACCCCGGCGACGAGGTGCTGCTGCCCGACCCCCACTGGCCCAACTACGAGATCATGCTGGCCTGGGCGGGCGCCGCCGAGGTCGACTACCCCTGCCCGCAGGCACTGGGCTTCCAGCCCGACCTCGAGCGGCTGGAGGCGCTGATCACGCCCCGCACCAAGGTCCTGGTCGTGAACAGCCCCAGCAACCCCACGGGGGCGGTCTACAGCGCCGAGCTGCTGGGCCGGCTGGGCGCGATCGCCGAGCGCCACAACCTCTGGCTGCTCAGCGACGAGTGCTACGACCAGATCATGCTCAACGGCTCCCCGGTGGCGCCCGGGCTGGCCGCCAACGCCGACCCGGCGCGCGTCATCTCGGTGTTCACGTTCTCCAAGACGTACGCCATGACGGGCTGGCGGCTTGGCTACGCGGTCGCCCCCGAGCGCAAGGTTGTGGACAGCATCACCAAGGTGCTGGAGTCGAACTCCTCCTGCGTCAACACCGTCGCCCAGAAGGCGGCCGAGGCGGCCCTCGAGGGGCCCCAGGACTGCGTGGCCGAGATGGTGAACGCGTACCGGCGGCGGCGGGACGTGGTGGGCGAGCTGCTGAAGGAGGCCGGGCTCGTGACCACGGTCCCGGACGGCGCCTTCTACACCATGGCCGACATTTCACCCAGCGGCCTGGCGTCGCGCGACTTCAGCCTCCGGCTGCTTCGGGAACGGGGGGTGGCGGTGGCCCCGGGAACCGCCTTCGGGGGAGTCGCCGAGGGGACGGTGCGGATCAGCCTGGCCAGCTCCGACCAGGATCTCCGGGAGGGGGTGGGCCGCCTCTGCGAGCTGGCCTCGGAGCAGCGCCCCTGAGGCCGCTGGTTGAGGCCGGTGGGCACCGGCTGCCAGACTGGAGTGATGCCCGAGCGCTGGTACAAGGAGGCGGTCGTCTACTGCCTAGACGTGGAGACGTTCCAGGACTCCAATGACGACGGGGTCGGCGACCTCCAGGGCCTGATCTCCCGGCTCGACTACCTGAGCCGGCTGGGCGTGAGCTGCCTCTGGCTCAACCCCATCCACCCCTCCCCCGGCCGGGACGACGGCTACGACGTCAGCGACTTCTACGACGTGCATCCCCGGATCGGCTCGTTGGGCGACTTCGCCGAGCTGGTCCACCAGGCCGGCAACCGCGGCATCCGGATCCTCATCGACCTCGTGATCAACCACACCTCGGACCAGCACCCCTGGTTCCAGGCGGCGCGCTCTGACCCCGGCTCGCCCTACCGGGACTGGTATGTGTGGTCGCAGGAGAAGCCCCCCGAGCGCCACCAGGGCATGGTCTTCCCCGGCCAGCAGACCGCCACCTGGACCCTCGACAAGCAGGCGGGGGCCTGGTACTTCAACCGCTTCTACGACTTCGAGCCGAGTCTCAACCACGTCAACCCGGCGGTCCAGGCCGAGATGAAGAAGATCATCGGTTTCTGGCTCCAGCTGGGGGTCGCCGGCTTTCGGATGGACGCCGCCCCCTTCGTGATCGAGGAGGCGAGCCCGGACCGCCCCAACGCCGCCCACCACTTCGATATGCTGACCGCGCTGAGCGAGTTCGCCACCTGGCGCCGGGGCGACGCGGTGGTGCTGGCGGAGGCCAACGTCGGCACCGACGAGCTGCCCCAGTACTTCGGCGACGTGGGCGGCTCCGGCAACCGGATCCAGATGCTGTTCGACTTCCGGCTCAACGCCAAGCTGATGCTGGCCCTGGCCCGCGGCGACGTGGACCCCATCGTGCAGACGCTGATGACCTCGCCCCGTATCCCCGACACCGGCCAGTGGGCCACGTTCCTGCGCAACCACGACGAGGTCGACCTCAGCCGGCTCACCTCCAACGAGCGCGAGGATGTGTTCGCGGCCTTCGGCCCCGAGCCCCGGATGCAGCTCTACGGCCGCGGCATCCGGCGCCGGCTGGCGCCGATGCTGGGCGGGGAACGGGCCCGCCTCGAGCTTGCCTACTCGCTCCAGTTCACGCTGCCGGGCACCCCCGTGCTCCGCTACGGCGAGGAGCTGGGCATGGGTGAGGACCTGGCGTTGCCCGACCGGAACGCGATCCGCACCCCCATGCAGTGGTTCGACGGCTCCAATGGTGGCTTCTCCCGGGCTCCGGCCCGGCAGCTGATCCGGCCGCTGCTGAAGGGCGGCGAATACGGATACGAGAAGGTCAATGTCACCGCCCAGCGCCGCGACGGAGCCTCGCTGCTGGGCTGGTTCGAGCGCATGATCCGGACGCTCAAGGAGTGTCCCGAGATCGGCACCGGCCAGTGCTCGCTGCCCGAGGTGGAGGTGCCCAGGCACGTGCTCGTGCACCGCTTCGACGCCCCCTCGGGCGCGATACTGCTCCTCCACAACCTGGCCCGGCGCGCCGTGACCCTGAATGTGGGCCGGCTGCCGGGCGCCGCCGACGACATCCACGAGCTGTTCGCCGACCGCCCCTACCCGCCCCCGACCCCGGCCCTGGAGGGCCTGCGCCTGGCCGGGCTCGGCTACCGCTGGATCCGCCTCAGCCACCGGCTCCAGGATTCGTCCGCGCACTCCACCCCGCGCCCCGGCCGCCCCGCCCGGGGAGCGCGCTCGTGATCCGGCACCACTAGGGCCCGGCTGCCGGATCTGCCGCGGCCAGCTCTGCGGTGGGTTGGGGAGGGCGGACCAGGTTGGGGGAAGCGGCCCTCCATCTGCCGGCCGGGGTCCTGAACACTGCCAGCCACCCTCGTGGCGAAGCCGGTGGTGGCGGCCGCAGAGGAGGGCGGACTCCTCGACCGAGTTGCCCCGCCCGGCCGCCATTCGCGGCGGCGGTGGCTGTCGCACCAGCGCGGGGGACGATCGCAGCCCGGCCACACGCAGTGCTGGTCGCGGACCTCCAGCACCCTCCGGGCCGGGCCGAGATCAGCCGCCGGCGGCGTCCGAAATCGATCACCACCCGCTCCCCGTCCAGCAGCAGCCGGCGCCGAGAGGCGCCCCCACAGACGTAGCCGCTCCTGTCCCGCCACCGCGGAGCGCTGCCCAACCTAGACTTCACACCGTGATCCGCAACGTGGTGCTCGCGAAGCTCAAGCCCGGCTATGACAGCGCCCGGATGGACACGGTCAGCGCCGGCTTTCGGACGCTCCGCATCGAGGGCATGCTCCAGCTCACGCTGGGCACCGACGCCGGCCTCCGCGACGGCAACTGGGACCTCGCCATCGTTGCCGATTTCGACACCGCCGAGGCCTACCGGGCGTACGACCTGGACGCCGAGCACGACCGTCTGCGGGAGCAGCTCGCCCCGCTGGTCGATACGATCGCCCGCTGCCAGTACGAACTCTAACCGCGCCGGTGGTCAGCCGCCGCTGCGCTCCAGCAGCGCCACCGATTCCACGTGGTAGGTGTGGGGGAACATGTCGACGATCGCCGCCCGCCGCACCCGGTAGCCGGCGCGGACCAGCAGCGCGATGTCGCGGGCGTGGGTGGACGGCTCGCAGCTGACGTAGACCAGGCGCTCGATCCCCAGCCGCATCAGCTCGGCGAGCGCAACCGGCTCGCAGCCGGCTCGTGGGGGATCCAGGATCACCGCCTGGTGGTCGCCCAACCTGACCTGGCGCAGCGCCACCTCGACCCGGCCCGGGATCGCCCGGAAGTTGGTGATGGAATTGATGCGGGCGTTGAGCCGCGACAGCTGGACGGCGTGGGGGTTCTCCTCGATGGCCGTCACCGAGCCGGCCCGCCGCGCCGCCGCCAGACTGATGGTGCCGATGCCCGCGTAGAGGTCGAGCAGCGAATCGCCGGGACCCGTCCCCAGCATGTCCAGGACCACCCTGTACAGCTCCAGCATCTGCCGGTAGTTGGTCTGGACGAAGGTGTCGGGCCCAACCCGGAACGAGAGGTCCCAGAAATCCAGGCTGATCGAGTCGTCGAGTAGGACCAGGTCCCCGAGCAGCTCAGCCACCCGGCCGCCCAGCTCGGCGCCGGCGGCCGCGGCCCTGGCGGCCGCCGCCTTGTCCTGGTAGCGGGCCCGCCACAGCAGCCCCGGGCCGGTGGGCTCCACGGTCAGCAGGAGGTTGGCCAGGCCGCCGATGCCAAGTTCGGGGACGGCCTGCCGGAACGCGTGCATGCCCCTCTCGATGCGGAGGTCGTGGATCGGGCAGGTGTGGATCGGGAGCACGGCGTGGGAGCGCATCCGATGGAACCCGAAGGCGAAGCCGGAGGCCGCGTAGGTGGCCTCGAACTCGCCCCGGATCCGGTAGCGCCAGGGGTCTCTCATGCCCAGGACCGGGGTGTCGGGGGGCAGGCGGACGCCGGCCCGCGACCAGGCCTCCTCCACCACCCGGCGCTTGAGCTCCAGCTGGCGTTCGTAGCGCGCGTGCTGCCACTGGCACCCGCCGCACTCGGTGAAGTGGGGACAGGGGGCTGGGACCCGGTCCTCCGAGGCCTCCAGCACCCGATCGGTGGCCGCGAACGTGACGCCGCCCCGCCGGCCGCGGGCCGACGCCTCCACCAACTCGCCGGGCAGGGCGTGATAGAGGAGGATCGGCCGGCCCTCGTCGTGGGCCACCAGGGCGCCGCCGTGGGCGGGCGCCTCCGCCTTCAGAATCATCGCCGCCAGAACCCGGTGGGGTCGTCCTGGGGACGGAAGCCGGCCGCCTCGGCCAGGGCCGCGGCCGCCCGGAAGCCGCCGGCCAGCCGTTCTGGCGAGTGGGCGTCGCTGCCAAACGCGAGCGCCCGCCCGCCCGCCTCGACCCACCAGCCGAGCACGGTCCCGCCCGGGCAGAGGCGGTCGCCCCGGGTTGTGTTCAGCTCGAGGGCGCCGTCCCGGGCGGCCAGGGCCCCCAGGATCGCCCGCAGCGCCTCCTCGAAGTCCTGGTCGCGGTAGGGCACCTGGTCATGGGGCCAGTAGCGCTTGGGATAGTCGAGGTGGGCCAGCGCCTGGAAGGGGGCGCCGCTCTCGACCAGGTCCAGCGTCTCGGCCAGGTGGGCGCCCACGAAGGCGGCCGCGTCGGCCGCCTCCAGCCTCCCCATCTGGCTGGCGTCCAGCCCGCTCCCCTGCCAGGAGATGCAGTGAACCGAGCCCAGCACCCGGTCCAGGGGCCCGGCGGCGAGCACCTGAGCGGCCTCGGCCGGGTGGCGGTGGGGCTCGCCCAGCTCGACCCCGCTCAGGATGCGCAGCCCGGGGAATTGAGCCCGGCATCGGAGCACCTCCTCCAGGTAGGCGCCGACCTCGAACGGTAGCAGCCCGGCGTGGACGCCGGCAGCGAAGTCGGCGTGTTCGGTGAAGGCCACCCCGCGCAGCCCCAGCTCCAGGGCCCGGCGGCACGTGGCCTCCATATCGCCGCGGGCGGCGTCCCAGCTGAACTGGGTGTGGACGTGCTGGTCGGCCTGTAGTTCGATTGCCCCAGGGTAGGGGGAAGCGGCCGCGGGGCTCGGGGCGGCTCCGGCCCGGCGGCCACGCGCTGGCAGCCCGCTTGGGGAACCCTCAGGCGCGTTGCGCGCTCAGGGGAGAAGGGCAGCCACGGCGCGGCCAGCGTCAGGCCGGCTCGGCGTCACCCTTCAGTACAAACTGGCGACCAAGCAGACGGCACGGGTTCCCGTTCTCGATCTGAACGATGTCAAGGTCTGGAGTCCGACCTTCTCCCTGTGCGGCGACCAGGTGTATTACTCACCGATTTTCGACACCACTGGCCAGCGACTCACGACCACGATCTACGCGCACACCCTGACTTGACGCAGCCGCCGCCGCGCGCTCGGGCCTGGGCTAGCCCAGCCGGCCGACCATCTGGGGCCGCTGGGTGGGCGCGCGCACCCCGTCCGGGCCCGATTCCTCGGTCACCGCCAGCGACTGGACACCCTGCAGCGTCTGGTTGAGCACCAGCTGGGCGGCGCCGTGGCCATCGGGCGTGAAGACGGCACCCTGGGTGGGCCTGCCGTCTGGGGCGATCAGCCACAGCTCGTAGACGCGACCCGGCTCGGGCTGGGTGAGGCCGTGGAAGCTGACCAGCGTGATGCTGTCGCGATTGAACGCGGTGACATTGCCCTGGGTCCCGCTCATCTGGCCGGAGCCCGTGAGCGAGTAGTGGCGCGGTCCCTGGTTGACGTTCCAGGCGGCCAGGGAGAGGAAGCCGACGGTCAGGGCCGCCACCGCCGCCGGGTAGGCGGGGAAGCGGAACCCGGCCAGCCGGAAGCGGCCTCGGGCGCGGGAGGCGGCCGTCTCCGCGGCGAGGCGGCGTGGCAGGGCCAGGACCTTGGCCGGCGGCCGTCGCTCCCCGGAGTCCACCCGGCCCGACGCCGCGGCCGCGGCCAGGATGCTGTGGCGGAGCCGGGCCGGGGGCGCCACCAGCTCGGTCGCCAGGGGCAGCGCCTCCACGGTGCGGCCGAGGCGGCGGGCCAGCTCCCGGCAGGAGGCGCAGGCGTCGATGTGGGCGCGGGCGGCCGCGCGCTCCGCATCGTCCTCGCAGGCGTCGAGGACCAGGGCCGCGACCGAGTTCTCGACCTGGTCGTGATCGGTCACTGCCGTCACTGGTCAAGGCCCTTGGCCTGCAGGTACGAATGGAGTTTCTCCAAAGCGAGCCTCATACGTCCCTTTACGGTGCTGAGGGGCACCCGGATCATCTCCCCGATCTCCCGGTGGCTGTAGCCCCCGAAGTAGGCCAGCTCGACCGCCTGCCGTTGCTCAGCGGGCAGGCTGGCGACGGCCTCCCGGATGGCGTCGCGCTCGATGCTGGCCGCCACCTCCAGCCAGGGGTCCGAACCACCGCCGAGAGCGGGCACCTCCACCGGGATCTCGCGCTCCTGGCGCTCGTGAGCGCCGCGCCCGCGCAGGTAGTCGATCGAGCGGTTGCGGACCGCAGTGATCAGCCAGGTGCGCAGCGAACCGCGGCCAGCATCGAAGCGGGCGGCGCTGTTCCAGAGCTTGAGGAAGCAGTCCTGGACGACGTCCTCCGCGCGGCCCTGGTCGCCCAGCACCCGGTAGGCGACCGAGTAGGCCAGCGTCCCGTAGCGGTCGTACAGCTGCTCGAGCGCGCTGACGTCGCCCTCCGCGAGCCCGCTCGCCAGCTGCACGTCCGAGATGCTCTCCATCACCTCCAGCCGTACTGCCATTCCATGGGTTACGAAACGCTACGCCGATCGGATCAGGCGGGCCCGGAGCAGGTCCCGGGCCAGGCGCATGTTGGCCTGGCCTTCGGTGGCGGTGGCGACGGCCTTCATGAGGGCGCCGATCGCCTGCTGCTTGCCGGCCCGGAAGTCGGCCACCGCCTGGGGATCGGCATGGATCACGCGGTCCACCACCGCCTCCAGCGCGGCCGGGTCGGAAACTTGGGCCAGGCCCTGCTCGCGCACGATCTCGGCCGGGGCGCGGCCGGTCGCCTGCGCCTGCTCCAGCACCCGCAGCCCCTGCTCGCGGTTGATCGTGCCCGCCCCGACCAGGTTGACCAGCTCGGCCAGGGCACCGGGCGCCAGCCCCGGGGCGGCGCCGATGATCCAGTTCGCCACCGGCTTGGCGGGAGCCCCCGCCGCCACGGCGGCCTCGAAGGCGTCCGCCGTCGCCGCCTCCCGGGTCAGCTGGCCAGCGTCGTACTCGCTCAACCCGTACTGGGCCACCAGCCGGGCCCGGCGCGGAGCCGGCAGCTCGGGCAGGGCAGCCCGAATCTCCTCCACCCAGGCCGGGTCCAGCTCGAGGGGCGGGATGTCCGGCTCCGGGAAGTAGCGGTAGTCCTGGGCGAACTCCTTGCTGCGCTGGCTGAAGGTGGACTGGTCCGCCTCCGACCAGCCGCGGGTCTCCTGCACGACCCTCTCCCCCGCCTCCAGCACCCGGATCTGGCGCCGGATCTCGTGGTCGACGGCGCGCTGCAGGGCGCGGAAGGAGTTGATGTTCTTGAGCTCGGTCTTGATCCCCAGCTCGGGATCGCCACGGCGCCGAACCGAGACGTTGGCCTCCGCCCGCAGCTGGCCCTTCTCCATCTCCGCCTCCGACGCCCCGATTGCGCGCAGGATCGCGCGCAGCGCCACCGCGTAGTCCCGAGCCTCCTCGGCGCCGGCCAGATCGGGCTCGCTGACGATCTCCATCAGCGGCATGCCGGAGCGGTTGAGGTCGACCAGGGATTCCCCGGCCTGGTGAAGGGAGTCGCCCGCGTGCTGCAGCTTGCCGGTGTCCTCCTCGAGGTGGACCCGGGTGATCCGGACCGTCCGGCCGCCGATGTCGAGGGCGCCGCCACGGCTCATGGGAAGGTCGTACTGGCTGATCTGGTAGCCCTTGGGCAGGTCCGGGTAGAAGTAGTTCTTACGGTCGAACTTGGTGTGGCGGGCGACGCTGCCCCCCAAAGCCAGCGCGGTCCTGACCACGTGCTCCACCGCCCTCCCGTTGACCACGGGGAGCACCCCCGGCAGGCCCAGGCAGACCTCGCAGACGTTGGCGTTGGGCGCCGCCCCCACGTAGTCGGCCGGGCACGCGCAGAACATCTTGGAGCGGGTGGCGAGCTGCACGTGCACCTCCATCCCGATCACCGCCTCCCAGCCG
This sequence comes from Candidatus Dormibacterales bacterium, assembly GCA_038253595.1. Taxonomy (GTDB): domain Bacteria; phylum Chloroflexota; class Dormibacteria; order Dormibacterales; family Dormibacteraceae; genus JBBSHA01. Next base: position 5,757 of record JBBSHA010000018.1, on the reverse strand, counting down.
CCGGGCACCGGGCTATCCGGCACTGCGGACCATCTCGTAACCGCGGCCGACCCGGAGCGCGGTCGCATCCGCCCACTGGGGGGCCAGCACCTGGAGGCCGACCGGCAGGCCCTCGGAGGTGCCGCAGGGAACGCTGATCCCGGGCAGGCCGGCCAGGTTGCCGCCCAGCGTGAGCACGTCGCACAGGTACATGGCGAGCGGGTCGCCGGTCTTGGCGCCGAGCGCGAAGGCGACGCTCGGCGAGGTGGCGCTGACGATGGCGTCGCAGCCGGCGAACGCGCGCTCGAAGTCCTGGGCGATCAGAGTGCGCACCTTCTGCGCCTTCAGGTAGTAGGCGTCGTAGTAGCCGCTGGAGAGAGCGTGGGTGCCGAGCATGATCCGGCGCCGGACCTCCGGCCCAAAGCCGTCGCGCCGGGTCTGGAGGTAGGTGGCGAGCAGGGTGGTGGCGGCCTCCTCCCGCATCCCGAAGCGGACCGAGTCGAACCGGGCGAGGTTGGAGGAGCACTCGGCCGGCGCGATGATGTAGTAGGCGGCCAGCCCGTACTCGGTATGGGGCAGGCTGACGTCCACCAACTCTGCCCCGGCCGCCTCCAGGTCGCGCAGGGCCCGCTCGACCGCCGCCCGTACCCCGGGCTCGATGCCCTCCACGTCGAAGTACTCGCGGGGCACTCCCAGCCGGAGTCCGCGCACGCCATCCTCGACGCCGTCCAGCATCCGGGCCGGCCGGTCGGCGCTGGTGGCGTCCCGGGCGTCCAACCCGCTGATCGCCTGGAGCACGAGGGCGGCATCGGCGACGCTGGTCGCGAACGGACCGACCTGGTCCAGGCTGGAGGCGAAGGCGATCAGTCCGAACCGGCTGACCCGCCCGTACGTGGGCTTCATCCCCACCACGCCGCAGAGGGCGGCGGGCTGCCGGATCGAGCCGCCGGTGTCGGAGCCCAGAGCGCACACGGCCTCCCCCGCCGCCACGGCGGCGGCGCTGCCGCCACTGGAGCCGCCGGGCACCCGGGAGGGGTCGTGGGGGTTGCCGGTCGGGCGGTAGCTGGAGTTCTCGGTGGAGCTGCCCATGGCGAACTCGTCGCAGTTGGTCATACCGACGAACACGGCCCCCGCCGCGCGCAGGCGGGCGACCGCGGTGGCATCGAACGGAGGGAGGTAACCGCGCAGGATCTGGGAACCGGCCGTGGTCTCGACCCCCTCCACGCAGAGCACGTCCTTCAGCGCCACCGGGATCCCGGTCAGCGGCCCCACGCCGTCAGCGGCAGCCAGCCGGCGGTCGGCATCGGCGGCCTGCGCGCGGGCCAGCTCCTCGGTGACGCGTAGGAAGGCGTGGATGCGGGGCTCCTGCTCGCGGATCGCCACCAGCCGCTCCTCCAGCAGCTCCCCGGCGCTGACCTCCCGGGCCCGCAGGCGGGCGTGCAGCTCGGCGATCGACGGCGCTATGGCTCCGGCTCCTGAATGGCCCTGACCACGAACATGCCCTGGCGCGACTCGGGGGCGTTGGCGAGGGCCTGCTTCTGGCTGAGCCCGGGCCGGGCCTCATCCTCCCGCAGCCGGCTGGTCAGGGCCACCACCTGGGCGGTGGGCGGGATGGCCTCGGTGTCGAGCTCGGCCAGGCGCTCGATGTGGCTCATGATCCCGCTCAGCTGCTCGGCGTAGAACTCCTCTTCGCCCGCCGCCAGGCCCAGGCGGGCCAGCATCGCCACGTGGCGCACGTCGGCGCGGGAGAGCGTCACCCCGCGAGTCTAGCCCCACCGGGCGACCGGCCCGCCTCAGGCGGCGCCCGGCAGCGCCGGCGCCGGCGATCTCCGCCAGATCGAGTTGAGGGCCAGGAGGCCGAGCGGGAGCCCGAGGCAGGTCAGGCACCAGGTGACGCAGACCAGGGTCGCCAGCAGCCGCGCCCACGCCCGGCCGGTGGTCAGGCCCACTGCGGCCGCCAGCTGGGCCAGAAAGAGGGACACCGCGCAGAGCGCGACCACGGTGGCGCCGACCCGGACCTGGCCGGGGTCGGCCCCGGCCGAGGCGGTGCCGGCGATGTCCGGAGAGGCCAGCAGCGCCGCGTAGACCAGCGCCAGAACCAGCAGGGCGCCGGTCCCCAGCCAGAACAGGAGCAGGACCCACGGCGCGGGCCGGCCGCCGGCGGCGCTCCCGGCCCCCAGCCGGGCGCCGCAGCGGGCGCAGAAGCGGGCGCCCGCCGGCAGCCCGGCCAGGCCGCAGGCGGCGCAGCTGGCCGTCACCGGCCGGCCAGCCCCAGGAAGGCCGCCTCGTCCAGCACCGGGACCTTCAGCCGCGCCGCCTTGGCCAGCTTGGAGCCGGGCGCCTCCCCGGCGACCAGGTAGCTGGTCCGGGCGCTGACGGTGCCCGAGGCGCGCCCGCCCAGGGAGCGTACCAGCGCCTCGGCCTCGGGCCTGCTCATGGCCTCCAGGGTCCCCGTGAAGACAAAGCTCCGGCCCGTCAGCGGGCCCTCGGCCGCGCGCTCCGCCTCGCGCGGCCGGACCCCCGCCGCCAGCAGCCGGTCCACCAGCTCGCCGCCGTGACCCCGGAAGAAGAGGTCGATGGCGGCCGCCATGCTGGGACCGATCCCCTCCACCGCCTTCAGACCCTCCTCGCCCGCCGCGCGGAGTCGGGCCAGGGAGCCGAACTCGGCGGCCAGGAGCGTCCCGGTCGCGTCCCCGACCTGGGGGATCCCCAGCCCGTTCAGGAAGCGGCCCAGGGGTGGGGTCCGGCTCGCCTCCAGCTGCGAGTGCAGATTCTCGGCCGACCTCTGGGCGAAACGGTCGAGTCCCACCACCTGCTCGATCGAGAGCCGATAGAGGTCGGAGGGGTCCTTCACCAGCTCGCGGTCGAGCAGCTGCTGGAGGGTGGACGTGCCCAGGCCGTCCACGTTCATGGCCCCGCGGCCGGCGAAGTGGCGGAGCCGCTCCAGCCGCTGCGCCGGGCAGAAGGGGTTGATGCAGCGGTGGGCCACGTACGGCTCCTCGCGGACGACCTCGCCGGCGCAGACCGGGCAGCGTTCCGGCATCCGCCAGCCGGGCCGGGGATCGCGGACCAGGACCACCTCGGGGATCACGTCGCCCGCCCGCTGGACCGTGACGGTGGCCCCCACCCAGACCCCCTTCTCATTGACCATCTGCTCGTTGTGCAGCGAGGCGTTGCGCACCGTGACCCCACCCACCACCACCGGCGCGAGGTGGGCCACCGGGGTCAGGACGCCGGTCCGGCCGACGTAGCAGACGATGTCCAGGACCTCGGTCTCGGCCTGTTCGGCGGCGTACTTGAACGCGATCGCCCAGCGCGGCGAGCGGGACACGAAGCCGAGCTCGAGTTGGAGTTCGTGGCTGTCGACCTTGACCACCACACCGTCGATGTCGTGGTCCAGGTCGTGGCGATGCTGCTGCCAGTGGGCGTGGTAGTCCACCACCTCCTCGATGGCCTGGAAGCGGGCCCGGTTGGGGTTGACCCGGAAGCCCATCGCCTGCAGGCCCTCGAGCACGGCCCACTGGCTGCGCGCCGGGCCGGCGGGATCGAGCGCGTACATGAATGACTGCAGGTTGCGCCCCGCGGTCACCTTGGGGTCGAGTTGGCGGACGCTGCCGGCGGCCGCGTTGCGGGGGTTCATGAAGGCCGGCCTCCCGGTCGCCTCCATGTCGCGGTTGAGCTTTTCGAACGCGGCCAGCGGGAGGTAGACCTCGCCCCGGACCTCGAACTCGGGGGGCTGGGTGGCCGGTGCCTTCAGCGTGAGTGGGATGCTCCGGATCGTGCGCACGTTGGCGGTCACGTCCTCGCCCACCTGGCCGTCGCCCCGGGTGGCGGCCCGCACCAGCCGGTCGTCCGAGTAGGTGAGGCTCATGGCGAGGCCGTCGATCTTCAGCTCGCAGACGTACGTCACCTCGTCACCGGCCACCGCCCGGACCCGGCGGTCCCAGGCCCGGATCTCCTCCTGGTCGAGCGCGTTCTGCAGGCTCAGCATGGGTGCGCGGTGGGAGACCTTGGTGAACTGGCCGCCCACCTCCCCCCCCACCCGCTGGGTCGGGGAGTCCGGCGTCACCAGCTCCGGGTGCTCGGCCTCCAGCCGGCGCAGCTCCAGGTAGAGGGCGTCGAAGCGGGCATCGCTGACCGCCGGCTGGTCGAGCACGAAGTAGGCGTACTCGTGGCCGCGGATCTCCGCCCGGAGCCGGTCCAGCTCGCGCTCGACGTTCATCGCTTGGCCAGCGGGGCCAGGGTGCCGCTCAGGATCTTGATCCCCACCTTGCTGAAGCGGACCACCAATTCCTCGTCGGTCCGGGTCAGCGTGCTCTTCATGATCACCCCGGTCCCGAAGCTGGGGTGGCTCACCGATTCGCCCTCGCGGAAACGCTGGACGGGCGGCTTGGCCGGTACCGCCTCCACCTGCCGCTGCTGCATGCGCTCCCGGTAGCCGTTGCGGGGCGGCGCCACCGGCGCGGCACCCCGGCCGGGCGGGGCCAGCAGGGCCTGCGGGATCTCCTGTAGGAAGCGGCTCGGGAAGGCGGCCTGCGACTGCCCGTAGAGGTGGCGGCGGAAGGCGCAGGTCAGGTAGAGCCGGTCCTGGGCGCGCGTGATGCCGACGTAGCAGAGGCGGCGCTCCTCGGGCATCTCCTGCGGATCCTCGACGGCCCGCTTGTGGGGGAGCAGGCCCTCCTCCAGGCCGACCAGGAACACCACCGGAAACTCCAGGCCCTTGACCATGTGCAGGGTGATCAGGGTCACCCCCTCCTCGCTCTCGTTGTAGGCGTCCACGTCCGAGCGGAGCGTGATCTCGGTCAGGAACAGCTCGACCGCCTCGGCCGGGTCCTCGTGCGTGTCGAACTCCTCGGCCAGCCCCCGCACCTCGCGCAGGTTCTCGATCCGGGCCTCGCCCTGGGAGGTGCCGTCGTCGTAGTAGCCGGCCAGGCCCACGACCTCGATCAGCTGGTCGATCAGCTCGCTGGGGCGGAGCACGCCGAGGGTGGCCCGCACCGAGGCCAGCTGGGCGTGGAGGCGCTGGAGGGGGGCGGCGGCGGCCCGGGGCAGGCCCGGCACCCGGGCCGGCTCCCCGGCCAGCTCGAGCAGCGTCCTATCCCCGGCGTGGCCGGCGGCGATCACCGCGCTCACGCTGACCTCGCCGATCTTGCGCCGGGGCACGTTGACAATCCGGGCGAATGCGACCGAGTCGTTGGGATTCTGGACGAATCGCAGGTAGGCGAGCAGGTCCTTCACCTCCCGCCGCTCCCAGAAGCGGACGCCGCCGATCAGCCGGTAGGGGATGCGGCGCCGGCCGAACACGTCCTCGAACGCGCGCGACTGGGCGTTGGTCCGGTAGAGGACGGCGAAGTCGCCGTAGTGGCGGCCCTCGACCCGGCGCAGGCGCTCCACCTCGTCGGCCGCGTACTCGGCCTCCTCGACCTCGTTGTAGAGCTGGGCGGCGTTCACCCGCTCGCCCCCCACCCGCTCCGTCCAGAGCTTCTTGGGGGCCCGCTCCGGGTTGTGGCGGATCACGTGGTGGGCGGCGTCCAGGATCGCCTGGGTCGACCGGTAGTTCTGCTCCAGGTGGACGATCCTCACCTCCGGGTAGTCCTTCTCGAAGTCGAGGATGTTGCGGACGTCGGCGCCCCGCCAGCCGTAGATGCTCTGGTCGTCGTCGCCGACGACGGCGATGTTGCGATGGCCGGCGGCGATCAGGTTGACCAGCACGTACTGGACCCGGTCGGTGTCCTGGTACTCGTCCACCAGCACGTGGCGGAAGCGGTCCTGCCACTT
>JBBSHA010000017.1:0-16039 GCA_038253595.1 Candidatus Dormibacterales bacterium | reverse complement strand
TATGGCGACAAGGCGGTTGGGACCAACCACACGCTTCCCACCGGTCGGGCCGCCCGATACACGGGTGGCCTCTGGGTGGGCAAGTTCATCAAGGTGGTCACCTTCCAGCGGCTGACCCGGGAGGGCAGCCGGATGATCGCGGCCCACGCATCCCGGATCTCGTCGATGGAGGGCATGGCGGCCCACGCCGAGACCTGCGATCTTCGCATCCGGCGCTACTCGTAAGGGGTTAGGCCGGGCCCCCATCCAGGCGCACGATCGCGGCCACCGGGCCGCCGCCGGGCGGTCCCTGGTGCATCGCGCCGATCGAGACGAAGACGGCCGGGTCGCCCACGGCGGCCGCGATCACGGCACCCACGGCCGCCTTGACGTGCCGGTGATGGTGGACGTCCGAGTCGTCGAGCATCACCTGGCGGCGGCCGCGCAGGCGCGCAGGCGGGTCCGCCTCGCACTTCGCGAAGACGTTGATCACGTGGCCCTCCACGTCGGAGGGGATCGGCCGCTCGGGCAGCTCGAGGCCGGCATTGCGGATCGCGTCGTAGACCCCGGCCTGGTCGAGCGCGTCGCGCATGACGGAGTGCCCGATGCGCTGCCGGCCGCCCGGCCCGCCGTTGCCCACCACCACCACCTGCGCCCGGTCGAGCTCGACCGCGCTCGAGCAGGAGGCGACCGAGGAGTAGACCTCGAGGGCGCGTCCGATCACCTCGTCAGAGATCGCGGGGCGCTCCACCTCGCCCAGGCCGAGCGCGACGCCCAGCGCCGTGGTGCCGTTGGAGAGGTCCATCGACCGTGCGGGTCGGGGAGCGCGGTCTCGTGGCCGCGGGCCCTGGACTGGCGGATCCCCTCCATGGTCAGCAGCGGGGTCTTGGTCTGCACCCAGTGCACGTGGGCGCGGTCCGAGATGCCCGCGTCCGCCATCGCCGCGCGCACCGCCGTGGCGACCTTCTCGACCATCGTGGTGCGCCCGATGTCCTCGAGCAGGATCTCCTCCGACATCGCGATCCCCACCGCCAGCCCGGCCCGCGAGTCGTCGACTCGGGAGAACACGCAGGCGTGCGGGCAGAGCACCCCGTCGGTGCCGCCGGACCAGACCATGGGGATCGCCGAGACGGCGGCCTCGTCCCGCGAGCCGTGCCGCCGCAGCACGTCCCGGAAGGCGCGGTCGGCGAGGATTCGCATGAAGTCGTTGACTCCGCCGTTGCCCTCGGTCTTGCCGATCACGGCGGCGACCCGGTCCGCCTCGATGGCGCCCGAGCCGACCAGCCTGTCGAACTCGGAGGCGTCGCCCGGCCCGTGCTCGAACACGACCTTGTGGACCTGGAAGCTCATGGCGCTGTGGACGCTCGCATGGACAGGAGCCGATTATGTGGGAGCGGTGTCACCCGCTGCGCCGGCCGACGAGCCGGGCGGCTTTGTCTGGAGAGAGCATGACCGAGGACCCCGGGCGCGACATTCTCGACGAGTACATCGACAGGTACGACAACTGGGGCCGCTGGGGTCCTGACGACCAGATCGGGACCGCCAACTTCATCACCCCCGAGACCGTCCGTGCGGGGGCGGCCACCGTGCGCGCGGGGCGCGTCTTCTCGCTGGCGCTGCCATTCGACCAGAGCGGACCCCAGACCGGCGCCAACGGGCGGTTCAACTGCCTCCGCTACTCGGTGGCCACGGGCACCGACCACGTGAACGGCTCGCAGTCCTGGGCGGGCAAGCCGTTTCCGCGCGGCTTCGGCTACTCGGACGACACCGTGGTGCTCCACCTGCAGTCGGCGACCCACTGGGACGCCCTCTCCCACATCTTCCACAAGGGGAAGATGTACAACGGCTACCCGGCCGTCGAGGTCACCGCCAACGGGACACCGCGCAACGGCTCGGAGAGGCTGAGCTCGACTCTGGTCGGCCGCGGCGTCCTGCTGGACATCGCCCGCTACAAGGGCGTCGCCGCCCTCGAGGACGGGTACCCGATCACCATCGACGACCTCGACGGCGCGGCCGCCGCCCACGGGGTCGAGGTGCGCTCCGGCGACGTGCTGCTGCTCCGGACCGGTCAGATGGCACGCTGCCTGCGCGAGGGCTGGGGCACCTACGCGGGGGGCGACGCGCCCGGCTTCAGCTTCCACACCATCCCCTGGATCGCGGAGAGGGAGGTGGCGGCGATCGCCACCGACACCTGGGGCTTCGAGGTGCGCCCCAACGAGCTTCCGAACAGCTTCCAACCCACGCACATCGTGGCGCTCGTCCACATGGGCCTGCCGATCGGCGAGATGTTCATGCTCGAGGGCCTCGCCGGCGCCTGCGCGGCGGACAAGGTCTACGAGTTCATGATCTCGGCGCCGCCGCTGCCCTTCACCGGGACGGCCGGGGCTCCGCCCGGGCCGGTGGCCGTCCGCTAGCGGTCAGGGGTGGCCGGCCCGGCGTTGAGCAGGCCCCAGAGCCTGTGTGGGGTGATCGGGACCTCCGAGACCTCCGCCGGGCGGCCGATGGCGTGAAGCGCGTCCTCAACCGCGTTGGCGATGGCGGCGGGGACGGCGATCGTCCCCGCCTCGCCCACCCCCCGGAAGGACTCCGGGTTCTGCGAGGAGGCGGACTCGAAGTGGATGAGCTCGGGCTCGCAGGCGAGCTCTGGCGCGCTGACGATCGTGTAGTCGAGGAAGGAGGGCGTCACGAAGCTGCCCTCCTCCGAGTAGAGGGCCTCCTCGAAGAGCGCGTAGCCGAGCCCGTGGGCGTAGCCGCCGTGGAGCTGCCCGCCGACGATCGCCGGGTTGATGGAACGGCCGCTGTCGTGCGCGATCACGTACCGGAGCATCTGGACGCCGCCGGTCTCGGGGTCGACGGCGACCACGGCGCCGTGGCAGCTGGAGGACCAGGCGACCGCGCCCCGCGAGTCCCAGGTCTCGGTCACCTCGAGGCCGTCGCCGACCAGCTCGCGCAGCGGGAGCGCCCGGCGGGGGACGCCGCGCACGTGGACGTGCTCGGGTGTCACCTCGATGTCGTCGGCGCCCGCCTCGAGCAGCTCGGACGCCCGCTCGAGCAGGGTGCGGCGGGCCGACGCCGCCGAGAGCGCCACCGAGTTGCCCACCTCAAGGGCGCTGCGGCTGGCCGCGGTGACGGTCGAGAACGGCACCGTGCGGCTATCGCCGGTGACCACGGCGACGCGCTCACGGGGCCACCGCAGGCGCTCGGCGACCACCTGCGAGATGAAGGTCTGGTGACCCTGGCCCTGCGGCGTGCTGCCCACCAGAACTCTCACCGAGCCGTCGGGCAGGACCGACACGCGGGAGGCTTCGGGCTGGCCGACGCCGGTTGCCTCCACGCAGAAGGCAACCCCCAGCCCCAGCGACTCGCCCGCCCGCTGGCGCTCGCGGACGGCCTCGACGCCGATGCGTCCGGCCACCGCGTCCAGCTGCCCCGGGTAGTCGCCCCCGTCGTAGACGACGCCCTCGAATCCGGTCGCGAAGGGCATCGCCGAGGGCGGGATCAGGTTGCGCCGGCGCAGCTCGATGGGGTCCATCCCCAGGCGCCGGGCCAGCCGGTCGAGGGCGCGTTCGATGGTGTAATTGCCAACCGGCCGGCCGCCGCCCCTTATATGGGCGGCCGGGGGGCTGTTGGAGTAGCGACCCGTGACCTCGACATCGAGGGCGCCGGGCCGGTACCCAGACATCACGTGGAGCGCGGTGTTGCGGTCCTGGTTGGCGCCGAAGCTGCCGTAGGCGCCGACCGGCCAGTCGATCAGCGCCCGCACCCCGAGCAGACGGCCGTCGGCTTCTGCGCCCAGCTCTACGTCGATGTCGGCGGCGTGGGCCTGGCCGGTGGTGTGGCCGTCCTCGGTCCGGGTGGCGGTCCAGCGCACCGGCCTGCGCAGCAGCCGGCTGATGGCGGCCGCCATCACGTACTCGGGGTAGGGCTGGTTCTTGGCCCCGAAGCTGCCGCCGACATCGCCGGTGACCGCCAGCACCTGCTCTTTGTCCAGCCCCAGGCAGGAGGCGACCGCGTCCCGCAGGCCGTGCACCCAGCCGACGCTGGCGCGGATCAACAGCTGCTGGTCCTGCTCGCGCCACTCGGCGATCACCGCCCGCGGCTCCATCGCGGCGCCGCAGATCCTGCCCATGCGCAGCCGGGTGCGGAGCCGCACGGGGGCGGCCGCGATCGCCGCCTGGGAATCCCCGTACCCGTGACGGTTCTCGCGGAAAGGAAGGCGGTCGGCCTGCCCGGGCTCGTGGTCCACCTCGACCAGGTCGAGCGCGTCCTGGGCCTGGTACTCGGTCTCGGCGGCGACCACCGCCAGCGCGTCGCCCTCGAAGCGGGTGGAGCCCGCTGCCAGCACGGGCCTGCCGACCGCGCCCTCCGGCATACCGGGGGGCGCCGGCATGTTGCCATCGGCCAGGCCGAGCTCACCCGCGATCCAGGCGCCGACCACGCCGGGGGCGGTGCGCGCCGCCGAGACGTCGACCCGGACGTCCTCGGCCGAGGGCAGGCCGGCACGCCGGATGGCCAGGCGGACGGCACCCGCGGGCGCCGGGTCGGCGGCGTAGAGTCCGCGGCCGCGCAGCAGCTCGGGGTCCTCTCGGCGCTTCCGAGGCCAGCCGATCTCCATCCCACATAGCATGGTCAAGCCGAGCGGCGAGCAGCCGCAACCATCTGCACCAGCCGGCTGCGGTACGGTTGAGGCGCAGCGCCGCTGCGATCAGCCAGGAGGTTCGGCATGAGTGTGGCCGCCCACGTCCCCAATATCCGCCAGGTCCGCGACGAGGAGGTCGCCGACCCCGAGCTCCGCCGTGTCATCGACGGGGCCGCCGTGACCAAGAGCCCGCCGCAGTCCTGGTACCGGACGATGGGCAACAACCCCGAGGTAGCGAAGGAGTTCGCCGTCTACTGGGACATGCTGCATCGCGGGGGCCGCGTCGAGCACTCGATCAAGGAGCTGGCCCGCCTGCAGATCGCGCAGATGATCGGCTGCGAGTTCTGCGCGCGCCAGGTCTCCCCTCTGGCCGAGGTCAGCGAGGAGGAGAAGAACAGCTGCGCTCTTCCGGACTGGGAGCACCCCGAGCCCAGGACCCGCGCCGCGCTCCACTACGCGAGGACGCTGACACTCGACGACGGCCGCGACGCCGAAGTCTACACCGAGCTCAGGCAGCACTTCGACAACGCCGAGATCGTCGAGCTGGCCGCCTTCTTCTGCCTGACCGCGGGAGGAAACCGGATGGCGAAGAGCTGGGGCATCGAGCCGCACGAGGAGGTCTCCGCGATCCCCGCGGGCGCGCTCTCCATCCACGGCAGCCGGTAGCGCCTGTGACCGCCGACGCCCCGACCCGGGCGGCCGTCGGGGCAGCGCCCGTCCCCCACTTCGACGACCCGGCGTACAACACCCCGACCCCGCTGCGCGAGGCGGTGGTGGCGATCGTGACCACCGCCGGCCTGCACCCCGCTGGAGAGAACGGTTTCAGGGACCAGAACGACCAGAGCTTCCGCGTCCTTCCCGCCGACGGACGGGGGCTGACGAGCACCCACTTCAGCCCCAATTGGGACCGAACCGGGCTGGCCGCCGACATCAACGTCGCCTTCCCGATCGACCGCCTGCACGAGATGGCCGCCGAGGGCGCCATCGGCTCGGTGTCGGCGGTCCACCTCTCGTTCATGGGGGCGCTCGACGAGACCATGACCACGATCCGCCTCGACAGCGGACCGGCGGCCGCCGCCGTGCTCAGGCAGGCCGGTGTCGACATCGTCCTGCTGACGCCGGTTTGACCGGTCTGCTCGCGTACCGTTGGTACGCTCTCTCACGTTTTGGAGGCCGAGGGCTTCGCCACCGTCGGACTGACGCTGGTCCGCGGCCAGACTGAACGGCTGCAGCCACCACGGGCGCTCTACTGCGCGTTTCCGCTGGGCCGCCCCCTCGGCGGGCCGGGTGATCCCGCCTTCCAGCGCCGGGTGCTGGATGCGACCTTCGCCCTTCTCGACCGCCCGGCCGGGCCCGTGCTCGAGGACTTCCCGGAGGTGATCGACGACGAGGTCGACTCCCCCCTGGCCTGCGCGGTACCCCCGCGGATGAACAGGAGCGACAACCCCGCAGTCGACGAGGCGCTGGCGCTCCGCGCCGCCTACGACCGGCAGCTTCGCGCCAGCGGGCGGACCATGGTCGGCCGCCAGATCACGGCCGACCAGGTCCCGACTGCAGTCGAGGCCTTCACCCGCATCGCCGGCGGCGCGCCGCTGGCGGAGGCCGGCGTGGAGGGCGAGCCTGTGAAGACGGCCAACGACGTCCGGGCGTACTACGAGGAGGCGGCCATGGCCCTGGAGGGGCACGTCCCCGCGGCACGCTCGGCCGAGTCCTGGTACTTCCGAAAGACCCTGGCAGGTGATGCCGTGCGGCGCGCGCAGCGGGTGCTGCGCGAGGGCGGGGGACCAAACCGGCTGGTCGCCTACCTGGTGCCGCGCTCCCAGCTTCTGCCCTGACCGCCGCCGGCGACCCGGCTCCCGGGAGCTACTCTTGGGCGAGTATGGGGAATCGGCCCGGCGCCGCCGCACACAGCGTCGAGTTCAGCGTCAACGGCGAGGCCGTCAGCGTACAGGTGGCCGCCCGCAAGACCCTGGCCGACTGCCTCCGCGAGGATCTCGAGCTGACCGGTACCCACCTCGGCTGCGAGCACGGCGTCTGCGGCGCCTGCACCGTCCTGGTCGACGGCGAGGCGGTGCGCTCGTGCCTGCTGCTGGCGGTGCAGGCGGAGGGCTCCTCGGTGACCACCGTGGAGGGGCTCGCGGGGACCGAGCTGCACCCGCTGCAGCAGGCCTTTCACGAGCACTTTGCGCTCCAGTGCGGCTTCTGCACGCCGGGCTTTCTACTGTCGGCACTCGCGTTCCTGGAACGGGAGCCGAAACCGACACGCGAGCAGGTGCGCGACGGGCTGAGCGGCAACCTCTGCAGGTGCACCGGGTACGAGGCGATCGTCGACGCGGTGATGGCAGCCGCCTCCCCGTGAAGGCGGCCGCATTCGAGTACATCGCCGCCGGCTCGCTGGAGGAGGCGGCGGAGGCGATGACCAGGCAAGGTGATGAGACCCGCCCGCTGGCGGGCGGCCAGAGCCTCATCCCGCTGATGGCGATGCGGCTGGCGCGGCCGGCGGTCCTGGTCGACCTCAACCGGATACCCGGGCTGGGCGAGTTCGAGAGCCGGGACGGCCTGACGATGGGCGCCATCTGCCGCCTCTCACAATTGGAGCGCGACCCCGCGGCGGCCGCCGCGCACCCGCTCCTGCTGGCGGCGATCGGGCACGTCGCCCACTTCCAGATCCGCAACCGGTCCACGATCGGCGGCACCACCGCCCACCTCGACCCCGCCGCCGAGGTGCCCGCCGTCCTCCTGGCCGCCGGGGCGACCGTGACCGTGCGCTCGGTGCGCGGCGAACGGACCGCCGAGATGGCCGGCTTCATCCGCGGTCCGATGACCAGCGACCTGGCCGCGGACGAGATCGTGGTCGAGGTCCACGCCCCCTGGCGGGAGGGCACGGGCTGGGGGTTCGCCGAGGTGGCGCGGCGCCGTGGCGACTTCGCGGTGGTGGGCGCGGTCGCGGTGGCGGAGCCGGGCTCGGCGCCGCGGGTCGTGGTCTTCGGCGCCGGGCCCGGGCCCCAGCGGCTGCCCGGGGTGGAATCGGCGTGGCATGCGCCGGCCGCGAAGGTGGCGGGCGCGGCCGCCGCCGAGATCGCGGCCACCGACGACATCCACGCCAGCGCCCGTTACCGCCGGGTGGTGGGCGGCCGGCTGGTCGCCCGCGTCCTCGCCGAGGCGCTGGCGACGCGTCGTCCCTGACCGGGGGCCGCCGTCAGTGGAAGGCGGCGGCTTCCATGTCGTCGTGGCCCGCCGCGAGGCGCATGCCGTGGGCGATCGTGTTGAAGGAGACGTAGTGCATGACGGCGCCGGCCAGCTCGACCATCTGGGGATCCTCGAAGGCGCAGCGCGCGCGCACCAGTGAGCTGAGCTCGGCGACCCAGTAGGGACTCTGCCGGAAGCAGGCCACCGCCAGCGCCGCGCAGGAGTTGGCCGCCTCGTCGAGCTCGCCCGCCCCGAGCACCAGCCGGTGCTTCCCCCAGGTTGCCGCCAGCAGGCGGGGCCGGTGAGCGAGCAGCCGCCAGAAGCTCGGCACCTCCTCCCCGGCACCGGCCGCCGCCGTCCAGGCGGCGATCTCGGCCAGCGCCTCGGCCGCCGCCGGCTCCGGCTCGGCCGGCTCGGAAAGCGCACCGGCGTCCCCCTCCCGCACCAGCCCGAGGGCGGCTGCGGCGGCGGTGAGACCGGCCACGTGTTCGGCGACACCCAGGATCTCGGTGATCCCCCTCTCGGTCAGGCCCAGCCGCATCACGGCGGCGGAATGCTGGGTCAGTCAAAACTCGCAGCGGTTGGCCATCGAGACCGCGACGTGCATCGCCTCCTTGGCGAGCGCCGGGAGCGCGCCCTGGGATCCGTAGCTGTGAAGCATGTGCCGGTGATTGGCCTCGAGCAGCTCCGGCCAGTGGTACTGAGCGCGCCAGATCATGCTCGCCACATCGGCGGCCACTCCCAGGCGCCGGGCAGCTCGCGCAAGGGCCTCACGGCGTTCGGGAGTCATCTCATCGAGCCGGGGTATTCGAAGGGTGGTCATCTCGCGCCAAGTGTGCGCTCCGACGGCCACGGTGAGGATCGGCAATACTCGCATTTCAGGCCAACGAAACAGCGGCTCAAGGAGCGTGCCCATGGTCAAGCCGATCGTCCAGCTGTACCCGGTGATACCGAGCGAGAACGAGGCTGAACGTGAGCGACTGCGACCCCTGGGCCGCAACGTCGAGCGCTACCAGCAGGTGCTCCACGGCATGACCGAGATCGTCAAGGCGGCCGATGACCTGGGCTTCTGGGGCGCCTCGTCGATCGAGCACCACTTCCACTCCGAGGGCTACGAGGTGGGGCCCAACCCCGGCCTCCTGGACGCCTACTGGGCGTCTCAGACAAAGAACGTGAGGCTCGGCCAGCTGGGCTTCACGATGGGGGCGCAGAACCCGCTGCGCGTCGCCGAGGACACCGCGATCCTCGACCACCTGACGCGCGGCCGCTGTTTCGTGGGCTTCTCGCGCGGCTACCAAGCGCGCTGGACCAACATCCTGGGCCAGCACCTCGGCTCACGCGCCACCCTGTCCCCGCAGGGCGCGACCGAGGAGCGCAGAGCCGAGCTGGGCGTCGCCGAGATCGCCTCCCAGGTGTCCGACGACAAGACCAACCGCCGGATCTTCGAGGAGCAGATCGAGATCGTGCTGCGGGCCTGGACGTCGGAGAGCATCGAGGGTGATGACGCCACCTGGAAGATCCCCTTCCCCCACGACGGGGGCATACCCTGGCTGATGGCGGATCCCACCCGCCGGATGGGCGCCAGGGGTGAGGTCGACGAGCAGGGCAACGTGCGCCGTGTCAGCATCGTGCCAGCGCCCTACACCCAGCCGCACCCGCCGGTCTTCGTCGCCAGCAACGCGAGCCAGGAGACGGTCGAGTACTGCGGGCGCAAGGGCTTCATCCCCACCTACTTCTCGAGGATCGGGCGGGCCGGCAAGTTCGGGCAGGCCTACGTCGAGAACGCGGCGGGGGCCGGGTACCGCTTCGCGCTGGGCCAGAACCAGGCGCTGGTCCGCTGGATGCAGATCGGCGACACCGAGGCGGCTGCCCGGCAGGCGATTGCCGACTACGACGTCGAGATCTACAAGAACCTCTACAAGCCGCTGACACCGGTGATGCCCTACGCTGAGAGCGACCCCGTGCAATCGGTGGTCGACTGCGGGCTGTGGGCCGCCGGCAGCGTCGAGCAGGTGCGTGACCAGTTCGTGTCGCAGTGGAGGGAGCTTCCCGCCGAGTACGTCGTCCTGATCTTCCACTACGCACAGATGCCCGCCGACGCCGTGATCCGCAACATGGAGCTGTTCATGAAGCACGTCAAGCCGGCGCTCGACGAGATGACCGAATACGCGCCGGTGGCGGCCCAGTGACCGTAAGGACGAGCTGGGCTTCGCACTTCCTCACCTCGGCGAGCTGGCCGGGAGGGAGAACATCCGCAGGGCCGCCACCGAGGCGGAGAGGCTGGGCTAGCACTCTCTCTGGACCAACGAGCGGGTGCTGGTGCCGGTGAACCCCAAGACCCCCCTACCCCGGTGCGGCCGACGGCGTGCTCAACAAGGAGTACGAGAACGTCTACGAGCATCTCTCGGTGCTCACCTTCGCCTCCGCCTTCTCCTCGCGAATCCGCCTCGGCGTCAGCGTGATCAACATCCCCTTCTACAACCCGGTCATGCTCGGGCGCCGGATCGCCACCATGGACCAGCTCAGCGACGGCCGCATCGACCTCGGGGTCGGCCTGGCGTGATCGGAGGACGAGTGCGACGTGAACGACGTCCCCTTCCGCGAGCGGGGCCGGATCGAGGAGAAGGCGATCGAGGCGCTGAAGGCAGTCTGGGGCCCCGACCCGGTCGAGTACAGCGGAAGGTATTTCAAAATTCCGCCCAGCATGATCGGCCCCAAGCCGTTTCAGAAGCCCCATCCTCCGATCCTGGTCGGCGCCTTCGCACCGCGGGCCCTGGACCGCGCGGGCCGGCTGGCGGACGGCTTCACCGGCTGCTGCGCCCCGGTGGACGCGCTGATCTCGATGATGGGCAGCGTCAAGGAGGCCGCCAGGGCGAAGGGCCGCGACGTCGACGCCATGCGCTTTGGTCACGCGCTGCCTGGTGACGCACACCGAGAGCCCCGTCGAGGAGAGCGGCCGGCGGTCGCCGTCGGCTCGTGGGACCAGATCCGCGACGACGCCCGAAAGATGGCGGAGGCCGGAGTCGACGAGGCCTTCTTCGACATCGCCTTCCAGCCGGGCGTCGACGGGCTCGACTCGTACCTGCGCTACATGGAGCGGTTCCGCATCATCCTCGAGGCCCGGTCACGGTCTGATCCGCCTCCCCACATCACCGGTGCAAGGAGTTCGACATTGAGCGGTAACCTGACGCGGATCCACCCGGCCGACCTCCAGTGGCAGGACGACGTCGACTTGCTAACGCTGCGCAACGGCGTCCAGGTCAAGGTCCTGAACCGCGACCCCGCCAACCACCAGACCGACATGCTGGTGAAGTTCCCGCCCGGCTACGTGGAGCCTGAGCACACCCACGACAGCACGCACGCGATCATCGTCGTCGAGGGCGTGCAGGTGGCCGAGGGCGAGGCCATGAGGCCGGGTGACTACGTGTTCGGCCCGGCGAACGTGCCCCACGGTCCCTTCGAGTACCCCGAGGGCTGCGTGGTGTTCGCCAGCTTCCACGGCCACTCCTCGAGGCACCAGTACGAGGGCTCCCCGGCGGGACCTCCTGCCGAGGCCTGACCCCGCCGGGGGGTCAGGGTGGGTCGGGCTCGGTCGGCGCTGACGGGCATCCCTGGGCCGAGGGCCGTCTCCAAGGGATGGCCCTCGGCGTCGGCGAAATACCCGATGTGGGCTCCCCAGTCCGTCGGCCGGCCGGGCCTGGTGACCGGTCCCCCCGCCGCCGGGGCCGCCGCCTGCACGGCTTCCACATCGTGCCGGTCGTCGACGTTGATCGAGGTCGCCACCCCGCGGGATCCCGGCTCGGCGGGAGCGTCGAGGCGGGCCTCGACGGCCGGCGCACGCGGTGGAACCCGGTGCTGCACTGGAGGTCGCGCAACCCGAAGCTGAGGCGCCGGTAGGCCGCCGGTGCGGCTCATCCCTCTCCGTGCTCCAGCGGCACCCCGAGCGCGTCCAGGACCCGCGGCACCATCGAATAGAAGCCCGCCGTGAGCGCCAGTTCGACCCTCTCGGCGTCGGTGAAGTGCTGCTTCAGAAGCTCGGTCGTGGCGTCGGTGACCTGGAGGGCGACCATCTCCTCCATGAAGGCGAGAGCCGCTCGCTCCGGCTCCGAGAACAGATCGGACCTGGTCCACGTGCCCAGCGCCGCCAGCTCCTCCTCGCTGACGCCCGCCTCGGCCGCCATCCTGCGGTGGTGCTCGAGCTCGTAGTGGCAGCCGCAGAGCAGGGAGCCGCGCACGATCATCAGCTCGCGCAGGCCGCGCGGCGTCCGGGCGTCGCTGCGCAACGTCCAGGCCATGTCGATCCACGCCTGCAGGAGCACGGGGTTGTTGGCCAGCGCGCGGTAGAGATTGATGGGGCGGCCGCCGCGGGCGGCCAGCGGGCCCGCGAACTCCGCCGGGACGGCGACCAGGGGGATTCGCTCGCTCATCGCCGCATCATGCCTGTTCGGCCTCCTGAAGGAACTCGCTGAGCAGGCGGTTGAAGGTGGCGGCCGCCTCGATTTTGGACGTTGTGGCCCGCGCCGCCGACGAGCTCCAACCGGCTACCTGCCACGCCCGCGGCCAGCGCTCGCGCGTGGACCTCCACGGGCATGGCGGCATCAAGCTCGCCGGCGATGACCAGGACCGGACAGCGGAGGCCGCTCAGCACCGGCCTCAGGTCGGCGGCCGCGAGGGAGCGGAAGCTGGCGGCCATCGCGTGGGGGTCAAATGGCGCGCAGCAGCTCGCCGTAGCGCCGGAGCCGGGCGGGTTGGGCGGCCGCGAAGCCGGCCGAGAAGGAGGCGGCCAGGTTGCCTGACTCGGCGAAGGCCATGGTCGCGACCATCCCGGGATCGCGCCTGACCCTGATCGAGGGCGTCGGCCATTTCCCCAACCTGGAGGCGCCCGATCGCCTGGCCCGGGCGCTGATCGGATTCTTCGGTTCGCTCCGCGCATAATCGGGGAGCACCCCGGCGGCTCGTTTTTGAGGAGTACTCGCATGCAGCGCAACGTCGAGTTCCAGAGCGGCGGTGAGGTCTGCCGGGGCACCCTGATCACCCCCGACGGTGGCCCCGGTCCCCACCCGATCCTGGTCATGGCCGGCGGCTGGTGCTACGTCAGGGAGATCGTGATGCCCCACTATGCCCGCTTCTTCGTGGAGGCGCGGGTGGCGGTCCTGATGTTCGACTACCGGCACCTGGGGGCCAGCGACGGCGAGCCCCGCCAGCACATCGATCCCTGGCGCCAGATCGAGGACTACCGCAACGCCATCTCCTTCGCCGAGGGGCTGCCCGAGGCGGACCCGGAGCGGATCGGAATCTGGGGGATCTCGTACAGCGGCGGCCATGCCCTGATCACGGCGGCCCTCGACAGCCGCGTCAAGTTCGCGGTGTCCAACATCCCGGTCGTCGACGGCTGGGTCAACATGCGCCGCTCCCACGGCGAGCTGCGCTTTAAGCAGCTGCGCGAGGCGATCCTGGAGGACCGGCGCCGCCGCTTCGCCAACCCCGACCACCGCGGCTACATCCCGATGTCGGCACCAGATCCCACCTCCACGCTCTCGACCTGGCCCTATCCCGAGGTCGGCGAGGTGTTCGCGAGAATCAAGGAGGCAGAGGCGCCGCTCCACGAGCACCGCTCGACCCTGGAGTCGACCGAGCTGCTGCTGACCTACACCGTGTTCCCCTACGTCGCTCGCATCGTCAACATGCCGGTCCTGATGCTGGTCGCCGACGGCGACGACATCACGCTCTGGGACCAGGAGATCGAGGCCTTCAACCAGATCACCTCCAACAGCAAGCGGCTGTTCGTTATCCCGCAGGCCAGCCACATGGCGCTCTACAGCAGCCGGACCCGGCTGGAGATCGCGGCCGGATACACCGCGGGATGGCTGAGCGAGACGCTGGGACTGGAGGCCGCGCGCCAGCCGGCGACGGCCTCCCGATGAGCGCCGAGCCGCAGACCGCGGGCGGCCAGCCGCTGGGCGCCGACGTCCCCGACGTCACCAAGCACCCCGAGTTCAGCGACAACGTCCGCGGCCGGCTGATCACTATGTCGGCCACGACCCGCTGCATCGAGAAGCAGCTGAAGGTGGCGACCGAGCGCAAGTTCGAGTTCTTCAGTGATGAGCCGCAGTACCTGGGGGGCGATGACAACCACCCGCAGCCGCTGACCTACATCTCGGCCGGGGTGGGGTTTTGACTGCTCACCCAGCTGGTGCGGTACGCATCCATGACGAAGCGGCAGGTCACCTCGGCGGAGTGCCGCTGCGAGTTCGACGCCTGGGTTGACGGATCCGTGCTCAAGGGCACTGTTACCTCGGGTGTGAGGGAGTTCAGGACCCACCTGGTGGTCGAGTCGCCGGAGCCGGACGAGGTCATCGCCAGGCTCATCAGGCTGGCCAAGCGGGGCTGTTTCGCCGAGCAGCTGGTGCAGACGCCGGTTCCGCTGAGGAGCACCTACCTGGTGAACGGGCGCGACTTCGAAGTCGATCTCGAGCAGGAAGGCTAGACCCCCCACACGGCGAGCCTGGCTTGATTCGGCCCAGCGACCCGGACCGCGTTCGCGGCATGAACCCGGCCGGCATGGCCCCAGTTCCCGTACGACGAGCCGCCCGAGACACCGGAGCCGTCGCCGGTGCGGTATGGCCTCACGGCTGACCTGGGTCTGCGGCTGAGCCTGCGGGACGGGGTTCGGATCGCCTACGACGTTTCCCGGCCCGATGCCCCCGGGCAGCGATTCCCGGCGCTGATCGCCCGGTCGCCGTACGGCCGTCAGCTCCAGCGGACGGACGCGCCGATCCCACAGAACGAGGCTGGCATCACCGAGTTCTGGGTCCCCGCGGGTACGCCCATGTGATCGCCGACGTCCGTGGAAGCAACGACTCCGAGGGCGACTGGGACCTGATGGGCCCGGTCGAGCGCGAGGACCTCGTGGAGCTGATCGAACACATGGCGGCGCAGGCGTGGTGCAACGGCCGCGTGGGAATGGCGGGATGCTCGTACTTCGGGGTCAGCCAGTACCTCGCCGCCGAGAGGCAGGCTCCCAGCCTGCGTGCTATCTTCCCGCTCGACGCCTTCATCGACCAGCACCGGGAGTGGTTCTTCCACGGCGGCATCCCCGCGTGACTGGTCGAGCGCGGTCTCCATCCTCAGCATCTGGAGCGGGAGGCGGCCGGAGATCTCGGGCATGCAGCGGCACTTAGTCCGGATGCTCGGCCTTGAGGAGCCCTATGACGGACCCCACTATCGAGAGCGCTCGGCCTGGCCCCGGCCTCGACCGGATCCGGGTACCGGCCTACTTCGGGACCAACTGGCGATACACCGACCTGCATCTGCGGGGCGCGTTCCAGGGCTACCAGGGGACCTGAGACCCGGGCCGGCGATTGCTGATCGGACCCGTGCCCCTGCTCCGCAGGCCCTTCGCCACCTACCACCTGGAGGCCCTTCGCCGGTCCAACCAGTGGCTGAAGGAGCTCGACACCGGGGTCATGGATGGCGATCCGATCCGGATCTGGGTGCAGGGCGATGACCGATGGCGCGGGGAGCCTGAGTGGCCACTCCCGCGCACCCGGTGGACCGAGCTCTTCCTGGGCGGTCCGGACGGCGGGCTGGAGGGGTCCCTTGACACCGCCCCCGGGTCAGGGGGCAGCCGGACCTTCCACTACGACCCCTCCAGTGAGCCGGCCTGGGTGCGAGGGGAGCCGCGGCTGGTCTACCGCACGCCGCCGCTGGATTCAGAGACGGAGGTGACCGGTCCGCTGGTGCTGACGCTGTGGGCGGAGATCACCGCCGCAGACACCGACTGGATCGTCTGGGTCTGCGACGAGGCTCCCGACGGCACCCGCGACATCCTCACCAAGGGGTGGCTGCGCGCCTCGCATCGGGCGCTCGATCCCGAGCGCTCGCTTACCACCAGCCCTGGCACCCGAACACCGCGGGTGCGGCTCGCGAGGTCGAGCCTGGCCGGCCGACCGCGTACCTGGTCGAGGTGCTACCCACCTCGACCGTCTTCCGGGCGGGCCACCGGATGAGGCTGGAGCTGGCCGGGTGCGACCCGCTGCCCATGCTCGGAAGGTGGGCGAACCGTGGCCGCCTGCTCACCTCGACCAACACCGTGCTGGAGGGTCACGGACATCCCTCGCGTCTGCTGGTACCGCTGATACCGCGCTGATCCTCGACGCCACCTTAGATTGGCGGTGGTGGATCGATGAGGGTGATGGTGGTGGGCGGTTCCCTGGCCGGGCTGACCGCGGG
>JBBSHA010000016.1:0-16275 GCA_038253595.1 Candidatus Dormibacterales bacterium | reverse complement strand
TCCACGACGCGGGCGTGATGGCGGGGCCGGGCCGGCTGGCCAGCGCCACCGCCGCGCTCGGCGCCATCGACCTCCGGGACGCCAACGCCTTCCGGGACAGCCTGCGGGCGTGCTTCGTGAGCCGCAAGGACGAGCTGCCGCTCTACGAGGCCGCCTTCGACATCTACTGGGTGCCCCCCGATCCCAGGACCATGGCGGGCTCGCTGCCCGGCCGCAGCCGGCGCCTGCCGCTGGCGCCTGATCGGGCCCGGGCCTGGCTCCAGGCCCTCGGTCTCAACAGCTCGCAGATGCCCCGGGAGGCCGAGGAGGACTCGGTGCCCCCGAGCAGCTCCGGCTACAGCGCCGCGGAGCTTCTCCGCGAGAAGGACTTCGAGGCCATGAGCTGGCACGAGACCGAGCAGGTCAAGCGCCTGCTCCGGCAGGCGCCCTGGAAAATCGCCGAGCGGCGCACCCGGCGGCTGCGGCCCTCGCGCGGAGGGGCGGTCGACATCCGCCGCACCTCGCGGCAGTCGATCCGCTCCAGCGGCGAGCTGGTTCACCTCCTGCACCGGCAGGCCCGGATGCGGCGGCGCCCGCTGGTTCTGATCTGCGATGTCAGCGGCTCGATGGAGCGCTACTCGCGGCTGCTCCTGATCTTCGCCCACGCCGTGGCCCGGCGCGAGGACGTGGAGGCGTTCGTCTTCTCGACCCGGCTGACCCGGATCACCCGGCTGCTCCGGCACCGGGAGATCGACCGGGCCCTGAGCGAGGTCAGCCGCAAGGTCCACGACTTCAGCGGGGGGACCCGGATCGGCGAGGCGCTGGCCGCCTTCAACCGGCGCTGGGCGCGCCGGGTGCTGGGCCGGAGCGCGATCGTGGTCATCATCAGCGACGGCTGGGACCGCGGCGACCCCGGGCAATTGGTGACCGAGCTGGGCCGCCTGCGCCGGATGTCGCACCGGCTGATCTGGCTCAACCCGCTGCTCGGCTCCGAGGGCTACGAGCCGGTCACCCGGGGGATGGCGGCGGCCCTGCCCCACACCGACGACTTCCTGGCCGCTCACAACCTGCGCGCCCTCGATGAATTGGGGGCGCTCCTGGCCGGTTTGGACAGGAGACGGCCGGCGCGGCGCTAGAAGGTAGGAGGACAGAGATGCGCGAGGTGATGCGGGAGATCCGGGAGTGGCGGGCCGAGGGCGACCCGGTGGCGATCGCCACGGTGGTCGAGACCTGGGGCTCGAGCCCGCGCCCGCTGGGGTCGCGGATGGTGGTCAGCGGCTCGGGCCGGATGGTCGGCTCGGTTTCCAACGGCTGCATCGAGGGGGCCGTCTTCGAAGCCGCCCAGGAGGTCCTGGCGGCGGGTCGCGGCCGGCTGCTGGAGTACGGGGTGGCGGACGACGTCGCCTTCGAGGTCGGGCTCGCCTGCGGGGGCCACATCGAGGTCTACATCGAGCCGGCGGCGGAGGTCCACGAGCGGGCGCTGGACCTGCTCGAGCGGGGGCGGCCCTTCCTGCTCCGGACCGACCTGGCGGCGGGCGCCACCCGGCTGGTGGAGGCCAGCCCCGGATTCGAGCTGCCCCGCCGCGACGGCGACGTCTTCGAGGAGCCGTTCGGGCCGCCGGCCCACATGGTGATCATCGGGGCCATCCACATCGCCATCCCGCTCCACCGGCTGGCCAAGCTGATGGGCTACCGGGTGACGGTGGTCGACGCCCGCGCCCGGTTCGCCACCAGCGAGCGGTTCCCCGAGGCCGACGAGATCGTGGTCAGGTGGCCGGACGAGGCGCTGGCGGGGATCGAGATCGACCGCTCGACGGCGGTCGTGGTGCTCACCCACGATCCCAAGTTCGACATGCCGTCGCTCCGCGCAGTCCTCCGCACCGGCGCCGGTTACGTGGGCGCGATCGGCTCCCGGAAGACCAACCAGAACCGGTTCGACGCCCTGCTCGCGGAGGGCTTCAGCGAGGCCGACCTGGCTCGCGTCCACGGACCGATCGGACTCGACCTCGGTGGCCGGGGGGCGGAGGCGACGGCGCTGGGGATCATGGCCGAGGTGACTGCGGTCCGTTACGGCGCCTCGGCCGCCCCGATGCGGGAGCGGCGGTCCGCCGGCGCCGGCGCCTGAGCCGCTACGGCGCCTGGCCGAGCGTCCTCACCAGCCCGGCCGCGATCTCCCCGAAGACCCGCGCCGGAGCCGAGTCGGGGCGGTCGACGACCGGCGCCCGGCCGGAATCCCCGGCCCTCGCGATCGCCGGGTCGAACGGGATGCTGCCCAGGGGTTCCACCCCGAGCGCCTGCAGCGAGCGCTCGGCCGGGACCCGGGGGAAGAGCTCGATCGGCTCCCCGCAGTGGGGGCAGCGGAGCGCGCCCATGTTCTCGATCGAGCCCAGCACCGGGACCCGGTGGCGCTGGAACATCCGCACCGCCTTGCGGGCGTCGAGGTGGGCCACGTACTGGGGCGTGACCACCACCAGGGCGCCCGCGAGGGGGATCGCCTGCACCATCACCTGCTGGATGTCGCCGGTGCCGGGCGGCAGGTCCGCGACCAGGAAGTCGAGCTCGCCCCAGGCCACGTCGTCGAGCAGCTGCCGGATGAGGGTCGTGGCCGAGAGCGCGTCGGCCAGGAAGGGCTGGTCCTCGCCCAGGATGAAGCCCGCGGAGGCGATCTTCACCCCGTGCCGCTCGACCGGCGCCAGGAGCCTCCGGCGGCCGGCCCTGGCCAGCGTCCAGGACTCGCTCCAGCGGTGCTTGGTGATCCCGAGCATGAGGGGCACGTTGGGCCCGTGGAGATCGGCGTCGAGCAGGCCGACGGCGTGGCCCTGGGCCGCCAGGGCCAGGGCCAGGTTGACGCTGACCGTGGACTTGCCGACCCCGCCCTTGCCGGACCCGACCGCGAGCACCCGCCTCACGGCCACTCGATCTCGAAGCTGAACTGGGGTCGCACGAACACCTCGCCGGCGGGCGGGGGCGAGGGCGGCGGCGCGCCGGTGGGACGGGCGGTGACCCGGAGCCGGTCGTAGCCGGGCGGGCTGGCCTGCCAGCGGTGCAGGGCAGCCAGCAGCCGGCCTCCGGCCCCGTCGCCGGTGCCGTGCCGCCAGAGTCCGAGGCCACCGCCGGTCTCCCTCAGCACCGCGGCGCCGGCCCCGTCCAGAAGGCCGAACTCGGTGCCCCCGTCGGGTTCCCCGGCGCGGAAGTAGCCCGGCTCGGAGAGCGCCAGCCAGCTCTCGAAGGTGGTGCCGCGCAGGGCCCCGGGCAGCCGCCGGCCGGTGTCCTGGCCGGGGCCCAGAGCGGCGGCCGGGGGTAGCGAGGCCGCCAGCTCACCGCGCAGGGGCATGAAGCCGCAGGGGGCGGCGCCGACCGCCACCAGGCAGCCGGGGCCGTGGGTGAAGGCCAGCGCCAGGTGGGAGGGGCCGGCCAGGGCCAGGGGCAGGACCAGCCGGCCGCCCTCGGCCAGCTGCTCGTACCAGGCCCGGGCGATGTCGCGGCCGCCGGCCGTGACCATGATCCGGTCGTAGGGGGCGGCCGGCGGGTGGCCGGCCGCGCCGTCGCCGATCACCGTCACCACCTGCCCGGCGCCCGCCGCCGCCAGGTGCGCGCGTGCGGCGGCGCCCAGCTCGGGGTCGATCTCGATCGTGGTCACCGCGCCCGCGGGCCCGGCCAGCCGGGCCAGGAGGGCGGCATTGTAGCCGGTGCCGGCACCCACCTCCAGAACTCGGTGCCCGGGGGCGACGCCGAGCTGCTCCAGCATCAACGCCATGATCGCCGGCTGCGACGAGGAGGAGATCGGGATGCCGGCCTCATCGGTGCGGGTGAGGATCGCGCGGTCCTCGTAGACCTGCTCCAGGTCGAGGCCGGGCAGGAAGTCGTGGCGGGGAACCGCCAGCAGCGCCTCCCGCACCCTGGGCTCGTGCAGAGCCCCGCTGCCCGCCAGCCGCTCCACCAGCCTGCGGTTGAGCGCCTCCGCTCGAGCGTCGGCCATCAGTCATAGGTTGCGCCCCGGGTCCCCGCGAATGGGCGCCCCGACGCCGGTCCAGGCTCTCCAGTACCTTGGTCTGGCATGGAACCGCAGGAGGCGCTCGAGGCCCGGGAGCGGCTGGCCCGTGCGGCCGAGTCGGGCGGGGGTTTTGCGCGCCGGGCCGCGGTCCTGGTCGGTGTTCTTGCCGCCTGCCTGGCCATCGCCACCCTGTTCGGCAACCAGGCGGCGGAGGATATCGTGCTCAGCCAGGAGCGGGCGACCGACACCTTCAACGAGTTCCAGGCGGACTCGCTGAAGCAGCGCATCGGCGGCTACGACGCGACCATCCTGGGCGCCCTCAACCAGCCCGCCGCCGCCGGCGCCGCCGCCAAGGACGCCCAGGCCAAGGGCGCGGGCAAGGCCCGACTGCTGACCCGGGCGAGGGCCTTCGAGGCCGAGCGCGACGCGGCGGAGCGGCATCACCGCAGCTACCAGGTCGCGGAGGCGGCGTTCCAGATCGGGATCGTGCTGGCGTCGATCGCGATCGTGGCCCGGGTCGCCGCGCTGGTCTACCTGGGGGGTGGCCTGGGGGTGGCCGGCCTGCTGCTGCTCCTCAACGGCCTGCTGGGCTGGGTCCGCCTGCCGGGGACGCCGGGCGGCTGAGGCGGGCGCCGGCCGGCACGGCGAGCGCCACGGCCGCGGCGGTCAGCGCCAGCGCCGCCAGCCAGGCCCCTGTCACCAGCGTCAGCAGGGTCTGCTCGCGCTGCTCCACCAGCCGCAGCGAGCGCCCGGCCACCACCCAGCCGGCCCGGTAGGGGACGGTGACGGTGGCGCTGCGCACGCCCGGCGCGGGCTGCCAGGTGACGGTCCTGCGACCGCCCGCCGACACCGCCCCCAGCACCGAGGTGGGGAAGGGGGCGTCCCCGCTTCCCAGTCCGGCCGACGACCGGACCAGGTGGCCACCGCGGTCGTACACCATGAGCCAGGGCGCCAGCGAGCGGTCCAGGTCGACGGCCTGTGCCGGCACCACGGCGTCCGCCCCCTCGCCCCGGTCGAGCCGGGCCGCGGCGTCCTCGGCGAGCTGAACCTGGGGTTCGTCTGCCCCCCCGCGAAGGATCGTCTGCCCGGCCGCGTAGGCGGTTCCAACGGCGACGGTCGCGGCCACGGCCAGCGGTAGCCACCAGCGGAGGCGGGTGAGGGGCATGCCAACTCAACGGGGCCCGCCGGCATCGGGTTACCCGGCGAGCCGGCGCAGGACCTTCAGGTTGGCCGCGTCCGGGCCCCTTCCGTCCAGGCCGGGCACCTCGAGGATGAACGGAACAGCGCCCAGGCGCGGGTCGTGGAGCAGGGCCCGGAAACCGTCCTCGCCGATCTCGCCCTGGCCGATGTTGGCGTGGCGGTCCCGGTTGGAACCGAGGGCGCTCTGGGAGTCGTTGCAGTGGATCGCCTCCAGCCGTTCCAGGCCGACCACCCGGTCCCACTCGTCGATGGTGGCCCGGGCCGCCTCCGGCGTGCGCTCGTCGTAGCCGGAGGCGAACGCGTGGCAGGTGTCGAAGCAGGAGGTGACGCGCGGGTCTTGGGTGGCGTCGATCAGTGCCCGCAGCTCCTCAAAGCGCGCGCCCACGCAGCCGCCGAGGCCGGCGTTGTTCTCGATCAGCAGGCGGGCGCGGACGGGGTTGGCGCGCTCCATCACCCGCTTCAGGTGCTCGCTGATGGTGGGCAGGCGGGCCTCGAAACCGGCCCCCTTGTGGCTGCCGGTGTGGAAGATCACGCCCGAGATCCCCAGCCGGTCGGCGGCGGCGAGATAGCCCGCCAGCGTGCTCTCCGAGCGCTGGCGGAGGGTCGCGTCATCGCCCGCCAGGTTTATCAGGTAGACCGCGTGGAAGTAGAAGGGGGGGTTGCCGGCCGTCTCGGCGGCCTCCCGGAAACGCTCCACCCGCTCGTCGTCGAGCTTCGGTGAACCCCAGTAGTTGGGCGGCGTGGGGTGAACCTGGATCGCCTCGGCGCCGATCGCTGCCGCCCGCTCGAAGGCGAGGTGGAGGCCGCCGCTGGAGTCGACGTGCGCTCCCAGAATGGGCACGCCAAGAGTCTGAGCCAAGCGCCGAGGTGGTGCATTCCGGCTAAGCTGCCCGCTCAAGGCGATGGTCTACCTCATGAGCGACCTCGACCTGCCGCTCCGTGACCGGCTCTACCGGGAGCCGGAGGGCCGCCACGTGGTCATCGTCCGCGGGCGGGACCTGGACTCCGCCCTCGAGCACGTCGAGGCCCGGCCCGACTGCCGGGCTCTGGCGGTGCTCGGACTGCCCCGGCAGCCGCCCCGCCTGGAGCTGCTGCAGGGCCGCCGGCTGCTGGTCTGCGACGGCGACCGGTCGGTCATGCGCGAGTTCGCCGAGGCGGGGATGGCGGCCGGCGCCGAGGTCGAATGGCTGAACGCGGACCGCCCCGAATTCGACCGCCTGGCCGCGTGGGCGCTGCCGGTGGGGGCCGTGGTGCTGGCAGCGGGCGCGAACAGCGGCATTGCACGCGACAAGCTGCTGCTGGATGCCGGGGGCAGGCCCCTGGTCCGCCAGTCCGTCGACGCCGCCTCGGAGGGCGGCTGCCACCTGATCAGCGTCGTCTACTCGGACGAGGCGGTCTGCCAGGTGATCGGCACCCGCGCCGCCTGCGTGCACAACCCCCACGCCGCCAGCGGCCAGGCGTCATCGCTGCGGGTGGGCCTGCAGTCGCTGCCGGAGGCGATGGCGGGGGCGCTGGTGATGCTGGGCGACCAGCCGCTGGTCGGCGCCCGGACGGTGTCGATGCTGCTTCGGGCGTGGCGCCGGGAGGGCGCCCGGCCGGCGCTGGCCGGCTCGCTCGGCCCGAGGGCGGACTGGCGGCCGCCGGTGCTTCTGGATCGCTCGCTGTGGCCTGAGCTGATGGCCCTGACCGGAGACACCGGCGCCCGCGGGCTCCTCGAGCGCCGTCCCGAGCTGCTCGACATCGTGCTAGCTGATCGGCACCCCGACGATGTCGACACCCAGGAGGACCGGGCCAAGATAGTCCAGCTCTTTCCCCCCCGCACGTGACCTGCGCCTAGTCCGGCAGCTGCCGGCGGAGCAGCTTGCCGCCTCTGCTGCGCGGCAGCGTTTGCACCAGGCGCCAGCGCCGGGGCACTTTGAACGGGGCCAGACGGGCCCGGCACCAGGCCTCCAGCTCCGCCACCGGGGGCGCCCGGGGCGCCACCAGCCAGGCCCCCACCAGCTCGCCCCAGGTGGGGTCGGGAATCCCCGCCACCGCGGCGTCGACGACCGCCGGGTGGGCCCGCAGGACCTCCTCGACCTCCTCCGGGCGCACGTTCTCGCCGCCGCTGATGATGGCGTCGTCGCGGCGCCCGGTCACGGTCAGCACGCCGCCCGCCAGGCTTCCCAGGTCGCCGGTGGGGAAGCGGCCGGCCTCGGGCCGGGGGCTGAGGTCGGTGTTCACGTAGCCGGGTGACACCGACGGCCCGGCCACGACGATCTCGCCCGCCTCGATCGAGATGGTGGCGTGCGAAGCGACCATGCCCGCCGTGCCCGCCAGTTCGCCGGCCCGGCCGGGGGGAACCGTCGCCACCTGGGAGCAGGTCTCGGTGAGGCCGTAGCTGGGGCACACGTTGAGGCCCAGCGCCGCCCACTCCCGGACCTGGGCCGCGGGTGCCGGGCCGCCCCCGACCAGAATGGCCCGCACTCCGCTCAGCGTCTCCGCCCCGCCCGCCGCCAGCATCTGGATCAGCATCGTGGGCACCACGGAGAGCAGCGTCACGTGCTCCTGGGCGATGGCGGCCAGGGCCGGCTCGGCGTCGAAGGCGGCCATCGTCACCAGCGGCTGGTTGCCGAGCACGCTGCGCATGAATATGGCCAGGCCGCCGACGTGGTGGGGCGAGAGCAGCAGCAACCAGCGGTCACTCTCGCCGCCGCCCAGGCCGGCCCGGCAGCCCTCAGCCGAGGCCACGTGGTTGGCGAGCGTGAGCCGGACGCCCTTGGCGGCGCTGGTCGTGCCCGACGTGTAGATGACGCAGGCGTCGCCCGGCGGTCCGGCGGCTGGGCCGGCCAGCGCCTCCACCTGGCCCCGGCGCACCAGCAGCCGGGGCCGGCAGTCGGCCAGGATCCGGGCCACCTCGGGGAGCGGGGCGCGCGGCGAGATCGGGACCAGCGCCGACCCCGTGCGCAGGCAGGCGTGGAGCAGCGCCGCGAACCGCACCCCGGCCGGCTCGACGACCGCCACCCGCTCGCCCGGCTGCAGCCCCGCCGCCTCGAACCGCCGCGCCCAGGCGTGGGCCAGGCCGTCGAGGTCGAACCAGCTCACCCAGTAGCCCGCCCCCCGGTCGGCCAGGGCGCGCCGCGGCCCGTGGCGCCGGGCGACCTCGCGCAGGGGATCGCTCACAGTCAACACTCTGCCTGACCCGGCTCGGCGACCCCCGGCACTCGGGTACGATAAACCTTGCTAGTGTTTGCTCTAGGAGTGGTGACTTGAACGGTTGGATCCGCAGCGGCGAGTACGAGGACATTTGGTACGACACTATGGAGGGGATCGCCAAGATCACCATCAACCGGCCGGAGGTCCGCAACGCCTTCCGGCCGACCACCCTGTTCGAGCTGAGCCACGCCTTCAACGTGGCCCGCGACGACCCGGCGGTCGGGGTGATCCTGCTGACCGGCGCCGGCGAGCAGGCGTTCTGCTCCGGCGGCGACCAGCGCATCCGCCAGGAGGACGGCTACCGCGACGCCGCCGGCATCGGCCGCCTCAACGTGCTCGATCTCCAGATTCAGATCCGGCGCACGCCCAAGCCGGTGGTGGCGATGGTGGCCGGGTACGCGATCGGGGGTGGCCACGTGCTCCACGTCTGCTGCGATCTGACGGTGGCCGCCGACAACGCCCGCTTCGGGCAGACCGGGCCCCGGGTGGGGAGCTTCGACGGCGGCTACGGCTCCGGCCTGCTGGCCCGGATGGTCGGCCAGAAGAAGGCGCGTGAGATCTGGTTCCTGTGTGAGCAGTACGACGCCCAGGAGGCGCTGGCGATGGGCCTGGTCAACCGGGTCGTGCCCCTGGCCCGGCTGGAGGAGGAGACGGTGGCCTGGGCGCGCAAGATGCTCGCCCACAGCCCGCTCGCCCTGCGCATGATCAAGGCCAGCCTGAACGCCGCCGATGACGGCCTGGCCGGGATCCAGCAGCTGGCCGGCGACGCCACCCTTCTCTACTACATGAGCGAGGAGGCCCAGGAGGGTCGCGCCGCCTACCTGGAGAAGAGGCCACCCGACTTCGCCCAGTTCCCCAAGAGGCCCTGACGGGCGCGTGGGCGGCGCGCTCCCCCTGCCCCGCCCGCTGACTCCGGCCCGGGTCTGGTGGCTGGCGGCCAGACCGGCCACGCTGGCCGCGTCGGTGGCCCCCGTGCTCGCGGGCACCGCGGTCGCCGCCCATGACCAGTCGACCCGCCTGCTGCCCGCGCTGGCGGCCCTGCTGGTGGCGATCGCGATGCAGGTTGGGGTCAACTACGCCAACGACTACTCCGACTTCATCCGCGGCGCCGACACGCCGCGCCGGGTGGGGCCCGTGCGCGCCGCCGCCTCGGGCCTGGTGCCGCCCGCCCAGGTCCGGCTGGCCGCCCTGGCCGCCTTCGCGGTGGCGGCCGTGGTCGGGCTGGGGCTGAGCCTCCTCATCGACTGGCGGCTGATCGCGGTCGGCGCGCTGGCGGTGGCGGCCGGTTGGCTCTACACGGGCGGCCCTCGGCCCTATGGTTACCTGGGCCTGGGCGAGGTCTTCGTGTTCCTCTTCTTCGGGCTGGTCGCCACCGTCGGCACCACGTACGTCCAGGAGCAGCGGCTGGTCCCGGCCTCGGCCCTGGTCGGCTGCTCCCTCGGCTTTCTGGCCTGCGCCATCCTGGTCCTCAACAACCTGCGCGATATCGAGACCGACGCCGCGGCCGGCAAGCGCACGCTGGCGGTCAAGCTGGGCCGGGCCGGCAGCCGGCGCCTGCTCCTCCTGCTCTTCGGGGCCGGCCTGGTGATGCCGATCGTGGCTGTCCAGGCCCACGCTGCGCCCCGTCTGGCGGCGCTGCCGCTGATCGTCGTGCCCCAACTGCTCGGCATCCACCGCCTCTCGGCCTCCACGGCGCCCGGCGAGCTCGTGCGCGCCCTCAAGCGCACGGCCGAGATCGAGCTGTGGTTCGCGCTCCTGTTCACGGCGGGGATGGTGCTTTGAGGATCGAGGCGATCCCGGTCCGCATCCCCATGACCGGCGGCTTCCACGAGCTGGCCCTGCTGGTGCTCGAGGAGGACGGCAGCCGCGGTCTGGGCGAGGCGCCGGCCCTCGCTGCGCGGGGCGGGGAACTGGGCCCGCTCTGCGCCGAGCTGGCCGCGGGCCGGCCCGTCCAGCTCGCGGCGCGGGCGGCCTGGGCCGCGGCCGAGCTGGACCTCCGGGCCCGCCAGGCCGGCGTCCCCGCCGTCGAGCTCCTGGGCGGAGCCCGGCGCCAGAGCGTCAGGTGCAGCCGGCTGGTCCTGGCCGCGACTCCGTCGGCCGTCGCCCGGGAGGTGGAGGGCGCCTGGAACGGAGGCTTCACCAGCTTCAAGCTCAAGGCCGGCGGCGGCGCCCTCGACCTCGAGCGCCTGGGGGCGGCGCGCTGGGCCGCCGGCGCCGGCGCCCGCCTCCGCCTCGACTTTGGCGGCCGCCGCTCGGACCTGCTGCACTCGCTCCGTCCCTTCGGGCTGGAGATGGTCGAGCAGCCGCTGCCGGCGGCCTCGGCGGCCGCCGAGTGGGAGCGGCTCGCCGCCAGCAGTGGCTTGACCCTGGCCGCGGACGAGTCGCTGGCGGACGCCGCGCTGGCCCGCGAACTGGTGGCGGCTGGGGTGACGGCGGCGATCAAGCTGGCGACCGTGGGCGGTGCGGAGACGGCGCTGGACCTGGCCCGGCACGCCCGCCACGCGCTGATCGCCTCCTCCTACGACACCTCGGTGGGGCTGGCCGCCGCGCTCCACGCCGCCTGTGCTCTGGAGCGGGAGCCGCTCGACTGCGGCCTGGCCACGCTCAGCCTGCTGGAGGCCGACCTGGCCCGGCGTCCCCTCGGGTTCGGGCCCTGCCTGGATCTGCCCCCGGGTCCCGGCCTGGGCGTCGAGCTGGACCCGGGCGCCCTGGCCCGCTACCGGCTGGACAGGTGAGCGGCCAGCAGTGCGGCGAAAGCCTCCGGCTGTTCCAGGTGCACGGCGTGGCCGGCGTCGGGCACGATCGCCACCCGAGAGCCGGCGATCCGCCGGCTCAGCCGCCCGGCCGCCCGCACGTAGCGCTGGTCCTGCGCGCCGGCCACCAGCAGCGTGGTCACGCTGATCGCGGGCAGCCGCTCCCAGAAGGGCTCTCCGGCCGCTCCGCCCCGGCCGCGCAGGGTCGCCGCCAGCTGCCGGGGGTCGTTGCGGAGACGGGCTCGGTGGAGCCGGTCCAGGAACTCCGGGCCCCGGCGGGCGAGCCCGGCGAACAGCGGCAGCGCCGCCCAGTGACGGGCGAACCACTCGACCCCGTCGCGCTCGATGCGCGCGGCCAGTTCCAGGTCCTCGGCTCGCCGGCGCTCGCGCGCCCGGCCCTCGAGGCCGGCGTGGGCGGCGACCGCGGTCAGCGTGAGCAGGCGGTCGGAGTGCCCGCAGGCGAGGTCGAGGGCGAGCCGGCCGCCCTGCGAGTAGCCGACCAGGTGCGAGCGCTCCACGCCCTCCCGGCGCCACAGCTCCAGCACCTCCGCAATGGCGCCCGCCCCGGTGGTGGCGGTGAGATCGGGGGTCAGCCAGCTGTGGCCGCCGCCGGCGAGGCGGGTGACCTCGGCCCAGCTGTCGCCGTGCTGCGTGAAGCCGTGCAGGCAGGTCACGGTGGCCATGGCTGACCCGAAGGTTACCCAGGCCTTCGCGGCCACCTTCGTCGACGAGCTGGCCAGGGGCGGCCTGGAGACCGTCTGCATCGCCCCCGGCTCGCGCTCGGCGCCCCTGGCGATGGCCTTCGCCCGCCACCCCGGCATCCGGGTACTCATGCACATCGACGAGCGCTGCGCAGCCTTCTTCGCCCTCGGCCTGGCCAAGGCGAGCGGCCGGGCGGTCGCCCTCCTCTGCACGTCGGGGACGGCCGCCGCCCAGTTCCACGCCGCGGTGATCGAGGCCGACCACTCCCGGACCCCGCTGCTGGTCCTCACCGCCGACCGTCCCCACGAGCTGCGCCAGGTCGGCGCCAACCAGTCGATCGAGCAGGCCGGCCTCTACGGCGGCTCGGTGCGCTGGTTCTTCGACCCCGGCCCGCCCGACGACGAGCCCGGCGCCCCCCGGCGCTGGCGGCGGCTGGCGGGCCGCGCCCTGGCCGAGGCGGCGGGCTCTCCGGCCGGCCCGGTCCACCTCAACCTGCCCTTTCGCGAGCCGCTCACCCCGGAGCCAGGTACGGTCGCCTGGGCGGTGCCCGCGCAGGCCCCGCTGGTGCGGGTCTGGCGGGCCCGCCAGCAGCCGGATGCGGCGATGGTGTCGGGGCTCGCGGGGGCGCTCCGGTCCGCCCGCCGCCCGCTGGTGGTGGCCGGGGAGCTGCGGGACGGGGCCCGCCTCGGGCCGCCGCTCGACGCTCTGCTGGCGCGCCTCGACGCACCGCTGCTGGCCGAGCCCAGCTCCCACCTCCGCCGCCGCGCGGGCCTGGGCCTGGTGGAATGCTACGACGCCCTCCTCCGGGACCCCGAATGGGCATCGGCCCACAGCCCGGACCTGGTCCTCCGGCTGGGCGCGCCGCCCACCTCCAAGGCGCTCAACCAGCTGCTGGCCGCCGCCTCGGCCCGGGTCCTGGTGGTGGACGAGGACGGCGGCTGGCGGGACCCCGACCAGCTCGCCTCGGAGTTCATCCGCTGCGACCCGGCGCCGCTGCTGGCGGGCGCCGCCGGGGAGCTGCCGGCCTCGTCGGGCGGCTGGCAGCAGGAGTGGCGGGATGCCGGCGCGGCGGCCGCGGCGGCGATCGACCGGGCGCTCTCCGGCGTCCCGCTGCACGAGGGCCACACCATCCGCGAACTGGCGCGCCGGCTGCCCGAGCGGGCCGTGGTGATGGTCGGGTCCAGCCTGCCCATCCGCGACGTGGACGGCTTCTGGCCGCCGGCCGGCCGCGGCCAGCGCTTCCTGGGCAACCGGGGCGCCAGCGGCATCGACGGCCTGGTCTCCACCGGGCTCGGCGTCGCGGCCGCGGCCGGGGCGGGCGAGCGAGCGGTGCTGCTGCTGGGCGACCTCAGCCTCTACCACGACATGAACGGGCTCTGGGCGATCCGCCGCCACGGTCTGGCCCCGGTCGTGGTGGTGCTCGACAACGGCGGGGGCGGGATCTTCAGCATGCTCCCGCCGGCGGCCCACGAGGACGTCTTCGAGGAGCTGTTCGCGACCCCGCTCGGCCTTCGCCTGGAGGCCGTAGCCGCCCTCTACGGGCTCCCGTTCGAGCTGGTCGAGGAGGCCTCCGCCCTCACCGCCGCACTCCGGCGGGCGTTCGCCTCGGACGCCCCCTCGCTGGTGTGCGTCCGCTTCGACAGGACGGCCAGCGTGCGCGGGCACCGGGCCTGCTGGGCGGCCGTGGCCGAGATCCAGTGGGCGCCCCGGTGAGGGGGCGGGGGATCAGGAGGCGAGGGCGCCGAGCAGGACGCGCAGCTTGAGCGCGCTCTCGCGCAGCTCGGCTGCGGGGTCGGAGTCGGGCATCACGCCAACGCCGGCGTAGAGCCGGGCGCCGTCCTCCCAGAGCATCCCGCAGCGGATCGCGACCGCCAGCTCGCCGTCGCCGCGGGCGTCCATCCAGCCCACTGCGCCCGCGTACCAGCCCCGCTCCATGCCCTCCAGCTCGGCGATCAGGCGGCGTGCCGCGGCGGGCGGGGCGCCGTTGATCGCCGGAGTCGGATGGAGGGCGGCGGCCAGCTCCAGGAGGCCGGACGGGGGCTGTCGGAGCCGGGCCTGGATCGTGGTCGCCAGGTGCTGGATGTTGGTGAAGCGCACCACCTCGGGGGTGCCGGCCTCCACCAGCTCGCTGAGGCCGGCCAGCGCGGCCGCCACGTGGCGGGCCGTGACCCGGTGCTCGGCCCCGTCCTTGGCGCTCGCCAGCAGGCCCGCGGCCAGGGCCTCGTCGGCGGCGTCGTCCTCGCCCCGGGCCACGCTCCCGGCCATGGGCTGGCAGACGGCGAGCCGGCCCGTCCGCCGGACCAGCAGCTCGGGCGAGGCGCCGGCGAAGGCGGTGCCGTCGGCGCCCGCCACCAGGTAGGTGAAGCAGGAGGGGTGGGCGGCGCGGAGCGCGCGCGTCACGGCCCCCGCCGACACCGCGCCGTCGCCGCGGGCGATCACCTCGCGGGCCAGCACCACCTTCTCCGCCTCGCCACCCCGGAGCCGGCCGGCGGCGGCCGCCACCGCCTCCTGCCACTCCGCCTCGGGCCGCACCGGCTCCACCTCGAGGTGGCGCGCGGCCGGCGCCCGGAAGCCGCCGCTCAGCTCCAGCAACTCCTCGTCGCCGGTCGCGTAGGTGCGCCCGCGGTGGCGGCTGAGCGCCAGCTGGGGGACTCGGAAGAGAACGGCCGGAAAGCCCTGCCAGGGCGGTCCCGGCTCCCGCCCGGGGTCGAATGCGAAGCCGCCCAGCGCCAGCGGGCTGCCGAGCTCCGCGGCCAGCCGGCCCCAGAGCCGGCCCGCCGCCAGCAGTGGCTGGGGGTCCCGCTCCTCGGCTACGCGGTTCCCGGCGGCGTCCTCGATCGCCGCCCCGCCCGGCATCGACACGATGTCGTAGAGACGGCCGATTCCCGCCATCGAGACCGCGTCGGGCATGGGGCGCTCGCAGAGCGTCACCTCGTGGCCAGCGTCCCGGGCGGCCGCCACCAGTTCGACCAGGTCCGGTGTGCGTTCGAGCTCGCGGGGCTCCAGGCTCAACGGGTGCGCTCGATGTGCTCCCGGGCGGCGCGCAGCAGCGTGCGCTGGAAGTGATGGCGGACGAGGATGCCGCTCGCCTCCAGCAGCCGCTCGAAGGTGCCCAGAAGCTCCCGGCCGGCGTCCGCCTCGGGCCTGCCCTCAGCCTGGATCCGCTCCCGGACGTGGCGGTCGAACAGCTCCACCGCGCGGCGGGCGGTGGTCTCCACGGCGGCGGCGTGCTGGGCCCCCAGCTTGACCAGGGCCGCCAGCGGGACGCCAGCCTCGACCAAGCTCAGCCCCGCCTCGACCGCCGCCAGGTCCTCGGCCGGGTAGCGCGGCTGCTCGCCGTCTGCCACCGGGACCAGCAGGCCCGCCTGCTCCAGGCTGCGGAGCAGGGGGGCGGCGACGCCGCTGCGCTCGGCCAGCTCCTCGAGGCTGAGGGTGGCCGGGGCGGAGGGCGCGGTCACCGCCTCCACCAGGGCCTCGTCGGAGGGCTCCAGCTCGCCCTCCAGGAAGCGCCGGATCACGATCAGGGTGAAGCCGCGCTGCTGAAGGTCGCGGATGCGCCCCAGGCGCTCCAGGTGGGCGTCGCCGTACCAGGTCACGCGGCCGTCCCGGCGGGGCGCCTCGAGCAGGCCCTTGCCCTGGTAGAAACGGATCGTGTCCACGGCGACGGCGGCCGCCTGGGCCAACTGTTCGATCCGGTACTCCATGAGTAATCACTCTAACGGTTGCGAGGGTGCCCGCCGCGGGGGATCAGCGGCAGGCGGTGGTCTGCGCGGGTCGATCGCTGAGGGTGACGGTGACCGTGGTGATGGCGCTGCCCCGGAGGAGCGTCATCCGGACCACGTCGCCCGGGTTGTGAAGCTGGAGTACGCCGCCCATGGTCTGGCCGTTGTTGAGGTCGGTGGCGTCGATCTTCTCGATCACGTCGCCGACTCGGATCCCCGCCTTGTCGGCAGGACTCCCGGACACCGTGCAGCGGACCAGCACGCCGTAGCCGTCGACCGCCTGGGAGGCGAGCGCCTGCTCCACCGACGCGTACGAGATGCCGACAAAGGGGTGGCCGGGCGTCCTGCCCGCGATCAGATTCTCGGCCACCCGGCGCACGATCTGGCTGGGAATCGCGAACCCGATGCTGTTGCCGCTGCTGTTGCCGGCGGTGTTCATGCCGACCACGCGGCCGCTGCCGTCGGCCAGGGGACCCCCGGAGTTGCCGGGATTGATGGGGGCGTTGGTCTGGAGGACGTCGGCCAGGTTTTCACCGGTGGCGCCGTTGGTGCCGCCGACGCCGGTCAGGGTGCGGTGGAGGGCGGAGACCACGCCGGCCGTGACCGAGCCGAACCCCTGGCTGCCCAGCGGGCTGCCGATCGCCACCACCTGCTGGCCGACCTTGAGCTGGCTGGAATCAGCGAACTGGGCCACCGGCAGGGCGGCGTCGACCCGGAGCACGGCGACGTC
>JBBSHA010000015.1:0-16664 GCA_038253595.1 Candidatus Dormibacterales bacterium | reverse complement strand
GGCTGCGCTGCGCGAGGTCGACGACCCTGAGATGCCGGTCAACATCGTCGATCTGGGCATGGTCTACGGCATCCGCCTGGACGCAGCCACAGCGGTCGTGGACCTCACGTTCACGGCCATGGGCTGCCCGGCCTCAGAGTTCATCCTCGACGACGTGCGAGAGCGGTTGCTGCGCGAACCGGGCGTGCTCGACGTCGTCGTTAACGTGGTCTGGGACCCCCCCTGGAGCACCGCCCGGATGACGCAGGACGGCCGCGACGCCCTGGAGATGTGGGGACTGGCGGTGTGAGGCGCTACAGCCGCGTCCACGCGACCGTCCGCGAGTACGAGGTCTTCGCCCGCAAGACGCGCCAGGAGCCGCTCCGCCAGGTCGGGAGCGTGGTCGCCCCCGACGACGACCTGGCGGCCGCCTACGCGCGCGCCACCTACGACGAGGAGCGCTGGGTCGAGATGGCGATCGTGCCTCGCGAGTCGCTGATGACGCTGTGGGCGCCCGGCGAGGACCCGGCCGAGTGAGCCTCGCCACCCTGGTCCTGAGCCTGGCCGACAACAAGCAGCTGCTGGGCCTCCGCTACTCCGAGTGGGCGACCCGGGCGCCCTCGCTGGAGGCGGATATCGCGGCCGCGGCCATGGGCCTGGACGACCTCGGCCACTCCCGGGTTCTCTACGGCTGCCTGGAGCCGCTGGGCGAGGATCCCCGCGGCCCCGAGCGCGAAACCGTCCCGGAAGCGTACCTCTCACTGCCCTACTTCGACGCGCCGTGGCAGTCGTGGTCGCAGTTCGTGGCCGCCAACGCGGTGCTCGACAGCGCCTTCACGGTGATGATCCAGGCCTGCGTCGAGGGCGGCTCCGAGGTGCTCCGCTCCCGGCTCCGCAAGATGGTCCAGGAGGAACGCTACCACCACCTTCACGGCCGCTCCTGGCTGCGGGCGGGGATCGACGATGGGCCGCTCCAGGAAGCCTGGCGGCAGGCCCTGGAATGGTTCGGGCCACCCGACGGTGAGCTGGCCACGCTGCACGCGGCGGGCACCCTGGCGGCGGCGCCGGAGGAGCTGGGGGCGCGGTTGCGTGAGCGCTTGGAGGCGCGGCTGCCCGAACCGGTCCTCGACTGGAAGGGCTGGGACCCGCTCCGCCGCCGGCATCCCGGTGGCGCCATCGACCAGGCCACGTTCTCGATGCTGCGCGGCCTCGAGGAGAAGCGGTTCGGACTGGCGGCAGGTGGCGCCGGCTGAGCCACCGCCGGCCGGAGAGGCGCCCCGGTCGGCACCGCGCTGCCCCCGCTGCGCCTCGACCGACGCCGAGGTGATCTCGCTCTTCGGAACCCAGGCGATGGTCCTCCAGTATCGCTGCGGGGCCTGCCGCACGGTCTTCGAGGCCATCAAATACGAGCCGGCGCCCGGCGAGACATAGGCCGGCGGCCGGTCCCCGACCGGCACCACCTTCAGCGGCCCTGGTCGCCGCCGGGCTCCCCCGCGCCCTCCTCGCGTTCTCCCTCGCCGCCGGGCCCGAGCCCAGGCCCGGCCCCGGTCCCCCGCCGCCGGACGACGGCCAGGGGGATTCCCGCCAGCACCACGATCAGGATCAACCCGGCCACGATGATCGGCAGCGCCTGGCCCCCGCCCACTCGGGGCCCGGCCGGGGTCCGCGCGGCCGCCGCCGGGTAGGCACCCGCGAAGCAGCCCAGGGCGGTGGCCCGGGTGGAGATCGAGAAGGGGGCGGAGGCGCCGGTGCTGCCGATCTTCCGCCAGGGCCCGGACCCGCTGTACCCGTAGATGTCGGCGGGGGCCGGCAGCTGGTCGGAGAAGCGCAGCGTCACCAGCACCTCCCGGCCGGCCGCCAGCGGCGCCGTGCCGGTGATGCAGTAGACATTGGTGGCAAGGTGCAGGCCGGCCGGGTCCGGGAAGCCCGCCTGGGGCTTGATCTCGAAGCTGACCGGGTAGCGGTCGGCCGGGGCGACGAACGCGCCGGGCACGAAGCTGAGCGCGGCCTGGCCGTCACCTGTGAAGACGCCGCCCGGGTCAACCACCCCGTTGGCGGCCACTCGGGCGCTGCCCCGGCCCGTCAGCGGGGGCTGGTTGCCGGCCCGGAACTGGGGCGGCGGCGAGACCCAGCGGTAGGGTTCCTGGGGCGCCACCCCATCGTAGAAACCGGGGGCGACCGCCCATGCGGCGAGCCCGTAGGCCGCGGCGGCGAGTGCAAGCAGGGCGGGCGCTCGCCGCCTCACCGGCAGAGGTTCACAGGGCCAGGTCGGCCAGCGTGTGGCCCACGATCGGGCCCACGAGGTCGCGGCAGGCCCAACGCCACAGGCCCAGCAGCAGACCGGCGGCAGCCACCGCCCACAGGAACCGGGGAGGGTGGGAGAGGGCGTGCGCCAGGGTCCAGGCCAGGGTGCTGCCGGCAACCGCCGGCGCCGAGCCGGCCCAGGCCTCCAGCTCGGCGTAGAGGACGCCGCGGAAGGAGATCTCCTCCCCCACCGAAATCGCGACCGCGAGCAGCGACCAGGCCGGCCCGAGCGCCGGTCCGCCCTGCCAGCGGACGGCAGCCGGCAGCAGCAGGACCGCCGCCAGCGCGAGACCGTCGAGGAGGCGGAGACCGAGCCGGCCGGTGCCCAGGCCGAGCTGGTCCGGCCGGCGCCCGATCGCGAACAGGCAGAGGGCGAGGCCGCCCACGAGCAGCGCGGGCGCCTCCAGGCCCGGCATGCGGGCGGTGAGGACGCGGCCGTACTCGATCCCCAGCATCGCCGCTGCGAGCAGGAGCGCGCCGGCCACCCGGCTGCCGGACGCCCGCCGCCGCGCCATCAGCGCCATGCCCGCAAGGATGCCCGAAGCGACCCGGCCGACGCCGCCGCTCGCCGGCCGGGTCCGAGTAACGTCTCGCAGTCGCGGCTGAGCTCCGCCGGCGAACGCGCGTCCGGCACTCAATCGGTCATTCGGCCTCGACCGAGTGCACCGATTGCCGGGCCGCGACTGGTGCACCTGGCGGCCGAGTGCGCCGGCCGAGCCCCCTGGCTACGCGGGGACGGCGACCGTGCGCGACTTGAGCAGCTGCCGGGTCAGGCTCGCCGCCGGCTGGGGCCTGCCGATCAGGTGGCCCTGGGCGAGGTCGCAGCCCATGTCGGCCGCCATCTGCCAGGTCCGGCGATCCTCGACCCCCTCGGCGACGACGCTGAGGCCCAGGTTGTGGCCGAGGTCCGCAGTGGAGCGGACGATGACCGCGGCGTTGAGGTCGCAGGCCATGTCGAGCACGAACGACTTGTCGATCTTCAGCTCCCGCACCGGCAGGCGGCGCAGGTAGCTGAGCGAGGAGTAGCCGGTGCCGAAATCGTCGATGGAGAGCTCGACGCCCATCGCGGCCAGCGCTCCCAGCACGCTCTGGGCACGCTCGGGGTCGCCCATCAGCGTGCTCTCGGTGATCTCGACCTGGAGGCGGCCGGCCACCACGCCGAGCCCTTGCAGGAGCCCGGCCAGGGTCTCCGGCAGCTGGGGGTCATGGAGGCTGCGCATGGACAGGTTGACCGCGACCTTGAGGTCAAGCCCCTGGTCGGACCAGAGCCGGCTCTGCCGGAGCGCCGCCTCGATCACCCACAGGCCGAGCGCCCGGATCAGGCCGGAATGCTCCGCCAGTGGTATGAACTCGTCGGGGGCCAGGAGACCGTGCCGAGGATGCCGCCAGCGCACCAGGGCCTCGACGCCGGTCACGCGGAGGCTGGCCATCTCCACCTTGGGCTGGTAGTGGAGCTCGAACTGCCCCAGCTCGGCGGCGTGGCGCAGCTCACCGACCAGCGCCAGCCGGTTCGGGCTGTGGGTGTCCTCGTCCGGCGAGTACAACGAGCAGCCGCTGCCCGCCCGCTTGGCGACGTACATGGCGATGTCGGCGTGGCGCATCAGCAGGTCGCCGTCGGCGCCATGGTCGGGGAACAGCGCCATGCCGATGCTGGCCCCGATGTGCAGGCTCTCGCCCTCAACCTGGAACGGCAGTTCCAGCGCCCGCAGCAGCTTGCGGGCGGCCCGCTCCGCCCCCCCCTCGCCGTCCACGCCCGCCAGCACGATCGCGAACTCGTCGCCGCCCAGCCGCGCCACCGTGTCCGAGGCGCGCAGCTCGGAGCGGAGGCGGACGGCGACCGCCCCCAACAGGACGTCCCCGGCATGGTGGCCGAAGGTGTCGTTGACGTCCTTGAAGCGGTCGAGGTCCATCATCAGGAGGGCCATCGACTGCTCGCCCCGGCGGCCCACCTCGATCGCCTGCTGGAGGCGGTCGTGGAGCAGGGAGCGGTTGGGCAGGCCGGTCAGCGCGTCGTGCAGGGCCTGGTGCTCGAGCGCCTCCTCCCAGGCCTTGCGCTCGGTGATGTCCTCGACCATGACGATGGCGAACTGGGGCTCGCCCTCCTCGTTGCGGACCAGCGAGGTCACGGTGCTGGCCCAGATGGCGCCGCCGTCCCGACGCAGGCAGCGGCACTCGCCGGCCACCTCGGCCTCGCCGGCCGCGAGCCGGGGCCACACGTTGGTCGGGAAGTCCTCCGGCTCGACGTGGTCGCGGACGTGGCTGCCCACCAGGTCGGCCGCCTCGTAGCCGAGCATCTGGCAGAGGGCCGGGCTGGGCTCCACGACCACCCCCGTCAGGTCGAGCCGAGCGATCCCGATCGCCGCCCGGTCGAACACCGCCCGAAAGCGCCCCTCCGACTCCCGAAGGGCGGCCTCGGCGTGCTGCATCTCGGTGATGTCGAGGAAGCTGGACACGACCTGGACCGGCTCGCCGGCGCCGTCCAGGACCGGGATCGAGTCCGCCTGCACGTAGCGCACGCTGCCGTCCCGGCGGCGCATCGTGAGCAGGAAGTTGCGGACCGGGCGGCGGCTCTCCAGCGCCAGCAGGGCCCGGCGCAGAGTGCCCGGTTGGCCGTTCTCGTCGAGCACCTCCCAGAGCTCGGCCGAGGTCAGGCCGCGCATTTCGGCCAGCGGCACCCCGCAGATCTCCTCGGCGGTGGGGTTGCCGTCCCTGACCACCCCGTCCGGCCCCTGCACCAGCACCCCGCAGGCGATCGTCTGGTAGAGGGAGCGGAAGCGCTCCTCGGACCGGGACAGGTCACCGTAGAGGCGGGCCGCCTCCAGCGCCGGGGCGACCTGGGCGCCCAGCAGCGCCAGCAGCTGGATCCGGTCCCGCCCGTACCGGGAGCGGCGCCGGCTGGTGACGGTGAGCGCTCCGATGGCACGGTCTCCGGCCATCAGCGGCACCCCGGCGGCGCTGGCGATCCCGTGCCGGCGGCCCTGCTCGGTGGCGTGCTCCCAGGCCTGGTAGTCGTCCACCACCACCGCCTCCCGGCGCAGAAAGGCGACGCCCAGGACGCCCTGCCCCGGAGCCGGCGGCGGCGCTCCCAACCACACCCCGCTGGAGTCGGCCAGCGTCTTCAGCACGGCCTCCGCCGGAGACCAGATGACCAGCGTGGCGTCGTCGCCGCCGAGCAGCTCGCGCGCGTAGCCGACCGCCCGGTTGGCCAGTTCGACCGGCTCCAGGACGCCGCTGGCGGACACCGCCATCTGGTGCAGCAGCCGGAAGCGGCGGGCGTCGTTGCCCCGCTCCTCGGCCAGGCGCGCGCTCTCCATCGCGGGCGCCACCTGGGCCGCCACCAGCGCCATCAGTCGGGTCTGCTCAAGTCCGAAGTAATCCAGCTCCCGGCTCCGGGCGACCAGGGCACCGACCGCACGGTCGCCGACCAGGAGCGGGACCGCCGCAACGCTGCGGATGCCCATCCTCAGCGCGGGAATGTCCGCTTCCGGGAAGGCGGAGGGGTCGCCGACCGAGACCGGCTCGCGGCGGGAGAACGCGACCCCGATCACGCCCTGGCTGCCGGGCAAGGCGGCCCGCGGCTCGAGCTCGGGGCTGCCGTTGTCGGCCAGCGGACGCATCACCCTCGCCTCGGGGTCCCACCAGACCACGCCGGCGGAGTCGGCCTGGAGCAGGTCGCGGGCCCGGTCCGCGGCCAGGCCCGCCAGCGAGTGGGGATCGAGCACGCCGCCGGCGGCCACCGCCAGCTCGTGAAGGGCCTCGAACGTCTGGCCCCGGCTGGCGGCCTCCTCGCTGAGCCGGGCGGAGTCGAGGGCCGGCGCCACCTGGGAGGCGAAGAGGCCGAGCAGATGGACGTCGCGGGGCAGGATGCGGCGCAGAGAGTGGCTCCAAACGCAGATCACGCCGACGCAGCGATCGCCGATCGTGAGGGGGACTGCGAAGCTCGTGCGGACGCCGCTGGCCGGGGCCTGGGGGGTTACCTCCCGCCAGGCCTGGTAGTCGTCGATGATCACCGCCCGCCGCTTCTCGTAGCAGAGGTT
The DNA here is from genome assembly GCA_038253595.1 of Candidatus Dormibacterales bacterium. Lineage (GTDB taxonomy): Bacteria > Chloroflexota > Dormibacteria > Dormibacterales > Dormibacteraceae > JBBSHA01. The sequence goes on along the minus strand of JBBSHA010000015.1, from coordinate 10,344 downwards.
GACCACACCGGTGGAGTCGTGATCGTCGGCCATGGCCTGGCCCGTGACGCGGACCAGTGCGGCCTTGGCCGCCACCCACCACCAGATGCCGACCCCGTCCGCCCCCAGCATGCGCCGCGCCCGATCGACGGCCAGGGCAGCCAGGGAGGCGCTGTCGATGAGTCCCGCGGCGGCCACCGCCACCTCGTGCAGGGCCTGGAACATCTCCGCCGTCGACTGGGCGTCGCGCGTCAGCCGAGCCGACTCCAGGACAGGCGCGATCTGGGCCGCGAACAGGGAGAGCAGGCGCACGTCGTCCGGGCCGAACGCGCGGGGAGCGTAGGTCCAGACTCCAAGGGCGCCGATCGGGCGCTGCTCGAAGGCCAGCGGCACCGCCATGCCGCTCACCATGCCCCGCCCCGCGGCCTGCGGGATCGCGTGCCGCCAGGTCCGGTAATCGGCGACTCTGACCGGCCGGCCCGACTGGAAGGCGAGGCCGGCCGCCCCCTCGCCGGGCATCGTCAGCGGCTCGGCCGCGCCCGACTTGGTCTCCTCCATGGGCTGGAGCAGGCCGGTGACGGTGTCGAAGCTGAGGACCACCGCACCATCGACCCCGAGCAGCTCCCGGGCCTGCTCGACCGCCAGCCGCGCCACGACCGAGGGGTCGCGTTCGCCGCCGGCCGCGACGGCCAGCTCGTAGAGGGCCCGGAGAGTCCCCTCACGCGCGATCGCGTCAGAAGATGGGTCGGAGCCGGTGGCGCTCAAAATCGTGGCCGGCAACGTACCACGCGTGGCCATCCGTTTCTGCCACATTCAGCACATCCCGTGGAACCCATGCAACCGCTGTGGGACGCGCCCGGCCAGGCCGGCTCTGCCCTCCCCGACGAGCTCCGCAGCCGCTACGGAGGCGACCTCTGGCTGGCTCCCGACGCCGTCTACAGCAACTTCGTCAGCTCGCTTGACGGGGTGGTGGCCCTCGACGCGCCGGGCGGAGGGGCGGCGGCGATCAGCGGCCGCAACCCCGCCGATCGCTTTCTGATGGGGCTGCTGCGGGCGCTGGCGGACGCTGTCGTGGTGGGGGCGGGCACGCTGCGGGCGGACGCCGGCCACCTCTGGACGCCGGCCTCCGTCTTCCCCGAGGCGGCCCCGGGCTACGCCCGCCTGGGCCGGCCGCCGGCCCGCCTGGTGGTGGTGACGGCGCGCGGCGACCTCCCGCCGGCGGCGCGGGCGCTGGAGGCGGGGGCCCTGGTCCTGACCACCGAGGCCGGGGCCCGCCGCCTCGGCGCCGCTGCCTCCGGGTCGAGGGGGGTCACGGTACGGACGCTGGGTGGCGGCGGCCGACTCACCGCTCGGGCCGTGCTGGAAGCGATCCGGGCCGAGGGCCACCGGCGCGTGCTGACCGAGGGCGGCCCCCGCCTGATGGCGCGCTTCGTGAAGGAGCAACTGCTGGACGAGATCTTCCTGACCCTGGCCCCGGTGCTGGCCGGCCGGGACGGCCGCGAACGCCGGCCCGGCATGGTGGACGGCGCCCGGCTGCTGCCCGGCCGCTCTGACCTGTGGCGCCTGCTCAGCCTGCGGGCCCACGGGTCGCACCTGTTCCTGCGTTACGCGAGCAGCCGCTCCGGCGCCGAGTAGACGTTGAAGCGGCCGTCCCGCAGGAACCCGGCCAGCGTGAGGTTGAAGCGCCGGGCAGTGGCCACCGCCAGGCTGCTGGGGGCGCCGACCGCGGCCACCACCGGGATTCCCGCCGCCACCGCCTTCTGCACGATCTCGTAGCCGCCGCGACCGCTCACGGCCAGCAGCGTCGCCGCGGCCGGCAGGGCGCCGTCGAGGAGCGCCCGCCCGACCACCTTGTCGACCGCGTTGTGGCGGCCCACGTCCTCGCGCAGCGTGAGCAGCGCCCCGCCGGCATCGAAGAGCCCGGCCGCGTGGAGGCCGCCGGTCCGGTCGAACAACCGTTGGTCGGAGCGCAGCCGCTCCGCCAGCCGGGGCAGCAGGCCCGGCTCGACCAGCAGCCCGGCCGGCAGGGGCTCCAGGTCCAGCGCCAGGGATTCGATCGTGGTCGCGCCGCAAACGCCACACGCCGAGCTCTGCAGGAAGGACCGCGCCGGCGGCCGCCCGGCGCCCGCCCCCAGGTGGACGTCGACCTGGTTGGACTCCATGAGCTCCCCCAGCTCGATCGTGGCCTCGGTCTCCCCCGACTCGGCGCTGATTCCGATCCCGACCACCTGCTCGCGGGAGGCGATGACGCGCTCCGCCCAGAGCAGACCCAGCGCCAGCTCGACATCGTGGCCCGGCGTCCGCATCACGATGCTGAGCGGGACGCCGTCGAGCAGCAGCTGGAGGGGCTCCTCGGCAGCGATCTCGTCCTCAACCTGCTGCCAGCCGGCCGCCGACCAGCGCCGCGTCATGATGCCGGGCGCCTGCGGCCTGGTCACCTGTCAGGCCGGCTCGGAGGTGTGGATCTCGAAGCCGTTCCACCACGTGGTGCGGGCGACCTCGAGCCGGAAGGCCTCGCCGTCGCTGAACGGCTCCAGCCCGTAGCGGTCGGCGACTGCCGTGCAGGCGGCCGCGTCGGGGGTCAGGGTGCCCCGGGCGCAGGCGCCCAGCATCCGGGTGGCTCGGAACGGGTGATGGTGCTCGACGACGAGGGCCGCGGGCGTTCCCGCGACCGGCGCGCGGGGGGCACCCGGCGCCAGCCACGCCATCGCCCCCTCCCCGTCCGACGCCCAGAGCACGGGGTTCAGCACCGGGCTCCCCCGGTCGGCCCAGCAAAGGTAGGCTGTGCGACTGCGGGCGAGAGCGCGCACCACGCGGGCGGGCGCCACCGGCACCCGGGCGGCCTCGGCTTCGGGAGCGCTGCCCGTGCGCACTGTGCGGGCGCGGTTGGCCCGGAGCCGGAGCACGACCCGGTTCTGCGGCCACCACTCGCGGGGGATCGACGCGATGTCGAGCAGGTAGCCACCGATGTACGCCGCGTTCTTGAGCGCGTAGCCGGCGACGCTGAGCGCGAAGCCGGGCCCCTCGAGGGCCGCCCGCACCCCGCTCCCCACCGAGCGGGGGTCGTACGACTCCAGGACCCCCTGGAAGAGGATGGCGCGGCCGCCCGAATCCACCAGGAAGGCCGCCCTCGGATCGCGCCGCGCCAGCGCCAGCTTGACCGCGTGGCGCGCGGTCGTCATCCACAGCGAGTCGCCCGCGAAGTGGAAGGCGGCCGGGTTCACCAGCGGCAGCCGGGCGCCCCCGATCGCCAGCATGCCGATCCGGGTCCGGCCCAGCAGGTCCGAGGTCCCGGCGTCAAGGCGCACCCACCAAGCCTATGCGCTCCGCTGGCGCTCCCAGGCCCGATGAGAAGGAAACCCAACGCGGCGGGAAGGGGCGGGTCCCCAGCCCCGTCGGGTGGCTATCCCTCTGTCGCCAGACCCGGCAAGGGCGTACGGGGTCCATGGGGAGGCCTCCTTTCCCCATCAAGCGAAGCCCTACGGGCGAGCAGCTTCGTATTGCCAGGTGGCCTGGGTGATCTGGGCGATCAGGTGCCAGGCGGCGTCGCCGGACTGGCCTGTGGTCATGATCGTCAGCACGTAGGCGCCGTGAGGACCGGCGGGGATGTAGGCGGCGTCGTTGACCTGGCTGTCCAGCTCGCCGATCTTGTGGATCACCCGGGTGCCGGCCGGCACCCCGGCCGGTATGCCCAGCTCGAACGAGGTTCCCGTGAGCAACTGGTATAGCAACTGCTGGGCGCCTCCCCCGCCCGCGCCGCCCCTGGCCTCGCCGACCCAGAGCGCGGCGAGATCGCTGCTGGTAGTGGCGTTGGGGTCGAAGAAGCCAGACTCGTGGGCCCCGTGCGAACGGGCGTAGGCGTTGAGGGCGTCCGAGCCTCCGCCCACCCGCACCAGCATGTGGGCGGCGGTGTTGTCGGAGTCGTGGCCGACGCGCCGCTGCAGTTCGGCGCGGGAGAAGCAGGCCCCATCGTAATAGTCGCTCCACCATCCGTCCTCCCAGTCGGCGTCCGTGTAGCAGATGGAGTCGCTCGCGTGGATGGCGCCCGCCGCCTCGGCCTGGGCCTCCTCCATCAGCAGGGGCAGCTTGTAGGTGCTGGCGGCGATGTTGGACTGGTCTCCGTTCAGCGACCAGGTGGCCGGCCGGCTGCCGCCGAGCTCGACCAGGGACACCGAGCCGGAGAGCGCGGAGCGGGCGAGCAGGCCCAGGACCGAGGCCTCGCGGGCGCCGAAGCCGGGGCGGGGAACTGGGGTGGGCGCGGGGACCGCGGTCGGCGCAGGCGCCGGGGTTGGGGTCGCCGCGGGGGTTGGTGGTGGGCCCGGCGCGGCGGGGACGGCGAGGTCACCCACCGCGGCCGGCGGCGGCACCGGCGCAGCCGGCCCGGCCACCGAGCGCTCGGCGGCGTGGACGCGCTGGAGGCTGGCTCCGCCGGTCACGAGCAGGGCGGCGAGCGTGAGTGCAACGGCAGCCGGGCGGAGCATGGCCGGAGATTGGCGGGCCCCTGTGAGAGCACCTGTTCAAGCGGTGCCAAGAATTTGTAAAGCGCCGGCGCGAGGCTGGCCCTAGCGGCGCAGCAGGACGACCGGGCAGGGCGCGTGGTCGAGGACGAAGCGGGCGGTCCGGCCGAGTGAGTGAGGGCCGGCGGCCACCGCACCCGGCCCCGGCCGGGCGCCCACCACGACCGCTTCGCAGCTGTGCTGCCGTGCCAGCCGGACCAGTTCGGGGCCGGGGTCGCCCTCGGCCACGGCGGTCTCGGCGGTGACGCCAAGTGCGGTGGCGGTGGCCGCCGCCTCCTCGAGGGCGGCCGCCACGGCGGCCCGATCGGCCGCCTGGAGAGCGTCGGAGCGATGGCCGGGCAGCGGCCGCCGGAGCAGGGCGCCACGGACCAACTCAACCTCGGCGCGGCCGTGGCCGCCGATGATCGCGGCCAGCAGCAGGTGTCTGCCGTTCAGTGCCAGGACCCGGTCCAGCTGGCGCAGCAGTTCGGGGGCCCCGACCTCGGCGACGCCGACCAGCACCGTCATCCCTGAAATGTTGCGGCCAGGACCAGGGCCGCCGCCAGCAGCACGGCGGGGGTGACCAGGAGGCCCAGCTTCAGGTAGTCCAGCGCCGAGACGCGGGCACCGCCGCGGCGGACGATGACCAGCCAGAGCATTGTCGAAAGCGAGCCGACCGGGGTCAGATTGGGCCCCAGGTCGGCCCCGGTCAGCACGCCGGCCAGGAAGGGCAGCCGGAGCCCGGCCGCGACGTGGCCGGACCCGGCCAGGAGGACCAGCGTCGCGGGTACGTTGTTGACCAGGTTGGCGCCGGCGGCCCCGCCCAGTACTCCCACCAGCGCGGCCGCCGCCGGGCCGTTCGCCAGCCCGGCCAGCCCCCGCGCCAGCAGGCCGGCCAGCCCGGCCGACTCGACGCCCTGCGCCACCACGACCAGGCCCGCCACGTAGATGAACAGCGAGAGGCTGACGTGCTCGCGTAGCCGCCGAGGCCGGAGGGTGCCCCGCGCCGCCGCCACCGCGCCCAGCAGCAGCGCGCCGGCGATCGCGACCGGACCCAGGGGCGCTGCGACCGCGGAGGCGGCCAGGTAGGCCACGACCACAACCCCGAGCGCCCCCGAGGTCAGCCCGAGCAGGGCCCGGTCGGGGGCCGCCTCGGCCAGCGCTCTCCGCCAGTCCAGCTCGAAGCGTTCGCCCAGGCGGCGCCCGAAGACGGCCAGGAAGAGGATCGCGTTGACGGCCAGGGCGGCCAGGGCGGCCGGCAGCAGGTGGGCCGCGTAGCCTCCCAGCCCGAGGCCGGTGCGCCCGACCACCAGCAGGTTGACCGGGTTGCTGACCGGGAGCAGCAGGGAGGCCGTGTTGGCGACGAAGGTGGTGGCGAACAGGTAGGGCAGCGGCGGCAGCCGGAGGCGGCGGACAACCGCGTAGACGACCGGGGTCAGGATCAGGACGGTGGCGTCGTTGCTCAGGAACGCGGTCACCACCGCGCCGGTGCCCATCACCGCCAGCAGCAGGCGGCGGGGGTGGCCCCGGGCGGCGGCGGCCGCCAGCACCCCGGCCGCGTCGAACAGGCCGGCGGCGTCGGCGAGGCCCGAGATCAGCATCAGGCCCAGGAAGAACAGGAATAGGTTCCACTGCCCGCCCAGGGCAGCGCCGGCGGCGCCCGGGCGCACCACACCCAGCGCCACCATGAGGAGGCCGCCGGCGGCGGCCGTCACGGCTTCGGGCAGCCCGCGGGGGCGCGCGATCACGGCCCCGATCGTGAGCACGAACAGCACCCCGGCCAGGGCAGCGGTGGTCATCCCCCGCTAGTGTCGCGGGATGGCCCGGAGCAGACCCGTCTACTACGGCTGGACCCTGGTCTGGGCCCTGGGACTGACCACCATCGTCTCCTACGGGACGACCCAGTACTACTTCTCGGTCCTGCTCCTCCCCGTGCAGCACGACCTCCACTCCACCCGGGCCGTCATCTCGGGCGCCTTCTCCCTGGGGCTGCTGGTCTACGGCGGCCTCGGCATCGGCATCGGGCGGATCGTCGACCGCCGTGGCGCCCGGGCGCTGATGGCGGCCGGGTCGGCCCTGGGCGGGGGGTCGCTGGTCCTGCTCTCCCAGGTCCAGCAGGCCTGGCAGTTCTACGCGCTCTGGGCGGCCGGGGTGGCCCTGGGCAACGCCCTCACCTTCTACCCGGTGACCTTCACGGTGATCACCAACTGGTTCATACGCCGCCGCGGTTCCGCACTCGCCGCCCTGACCCTGCTCGGAGGCCTGGCCGGGCCTCTCTTCCTGCCGCTGGCCGGGTTCCTGGTGCCCCGCTACGGATGGCGGCCCACGACGCTGGCGTTCGGGCTCGCCCAGCTCGCGATTGCCCTTCCCCTGCACGCCCTTGTGGTCCGCCGCCACCCGGAGGACCTGGGCCTGCTCCCGGACGGCGAGCGCCCGCTCCCCGGCGCGGCCCAGCCAGGGCCCGCCGGCTTCCAGATCGGCGAAGCCCTGCGGGCGCCCGCCTTCTGGACGCTGACCCTGTCCTCGGCGCTGTCGCTGCTGGCGTCGTCGGTGGTGCTCGCCCACCAGGTCGCCTACCTGGTCGGCCGGGGGCTTGATCCCGGCTTCGCGGCGACCGCCGCCGGCCTGGTCGGGGTCGCCAGCCTACCCGGGCGCTACGTGATCAACCGCCTCAGCGAGAGCGTCGGTGCCCAGCGCCTGCTGGCGCTGTCCTGCGTGACTCAGGGCCTGGGCGTGGTGCTCCTGACCCAGGCCGGCCGGCCCCCGTTTCTGTGGGGCTACATAGTGGTCTACGGGGCCGCTTTCGGGGCCGTGTCCCCGCTCCGCGCCTCCACGATGGCGGACCAGTTCGGGCGCCGCGCCTACGGGGCCATCACCGCCGTCCAGGGGCTGCCGGTGGCGGTGGCCGCGGCGGCGGGGCCGCTGGCGGCCGGGCTTCTCTTCGACCGGCTGGGCGGCTACGGCCTGGCGCTCTGGCTCACGGTGGCCGCGTTCCTGCTCGCGGGCGCGGCGGTCGCGGTCACCCCCGGTCACCGCCCTCCAGGATCCCCTTCATCGCCGCCAGGGCCCGCTCCAGCCGCTTCCTGATCAGGCCGTCGACGCGACCAGCGACCAGGCCACCGACCAGTCCCCCGGGCGGCTCGTAGCTGATGGACAGCCTCACCTCGGTCCCAGCCCCGCGGGGGCGGAACGTCCAGCCCCCCGTCTGCCGGATCACGCCCGATTCCGACCGCCAGCCGATGGCTCGGTCCGGCTCGACCCGGTCCAGCACCAGCACGTTCTCCAGCGGCAGGCCGAGCGCGCTCATCTCCACATCGAAGCGGGCGCCCGGCGCCCCGGTGTTGGATCCCAGCGGCCGCCAACGGCTGACGCCCTCCAGCACTCGGGGCACGTTCCGGTGATCGAGCACCCACGCAAACGCCACGGCGGGCGCGACCTGGATCAGCTCGCGGGCCGAGAAGCTGCGGGCCGCCATCCCGCGAGCATGTCACGCCCGGCGAGGCGGATCATTCAAGACATCTGGAATTCCGAGCCGGTGTCCGTGGAGGTGCTGGTCGCGGCCCCCGCCCCGACCAGCCCCGAGCGCCTGCGCGACAGCTTCTTCGAGGCCATCGGGGGCCTCACCCTGGGCCTGGTGCAGGCGCGCCACTGGAGCCTCGGCTGCGGCCCCCTGAGGCTGCTCCGCTTCGGCGAGCCCGAGTTCTCGGAGGGGGCCTGGACGTGGCCGATCAGGGGCGGTCTGCTGGCCGGGCGGGCCGGGGGCAGCTTCGGCTTCGGGTGGCGGCATGGCCGCCTGGTCGGCTTCGTGCGCGACTACCTGCCCCGACTCCCCGTCCCGCTCTACCGGCGCACCCAGCTCCCGCTCCACCGGCTGTTGACGCGCCTGTTCCTGCTCGGGCTGCGCGGCCGCGTGCCCGCGCCCGGGGTCCCCGTCGAGCCGCTCCGGCGCATGACCGCGACCGCCCTGGACCTGGCCATCTGCGGCACGGTGGCCGCCTGCCTGCCCCGGCGCCGTGCCGCCGGCTGGCTCCTGCTCGCCGCGGCCTACCACGCCGGCTTCTGGTCCGCGACCGGGCGCACACCCGGCGCCCTGGTGGCGCGGCAGAGGCTGGTCTCGGTGGACGGCGGCCCGGTCAGTCTCGGCCAGGCCGCCGTCCGGCTGGGGGCGCTGCCCCTCGCCCTGGCTCGGATGCGCACGGCACACGACGACGCGGCCCAGACGGCCGTGGTCGACGCCTCCTGACCGGCCCCCGGCACGCCCCGGCCGGACGCCTCACTCCAGGGGGACTGTGAAGACGAAGCGGCTGCCGCTGCCGGGCTGGCTCCACTCCAGCTCCAGCGAGCCCTGGTGGCGCTCGGCCAGCTCACGGGCGATGTAGAGGCCGAGGCCGGTCCCGGCTGGGGCGACTGCTCGCGGTCGTCGACCCGGTAGAAGCGCTCGAAGATCTGGGCCCGGTGGGCGGCGGCGATCCCGCGGCCGCGGTCGCTGACCACGACCCGGGCCCGCATCAGGGCGACGTCGACCAGCAGCTCCAACCGCACCCAGGCCGGCTGGCCCGGCCGGGTGTGGACCAGGGCGTTGGCCACCAGGTGGCGGAGGGCGCGCTGCAGCTGGTCGGGCTGGCCGAGGACCCGGACCGGCGCCTCGGGCACGCCGACCTCGACGGCGCCGGCGGCGTCCTGGGCGACCTGGCGGACCACGTCGCGAAGATCGACCAGTTCCAGGTACGAGGGCAGGCGCCCGGTCTCCAGGCGGGCCGCCAGGAGCAGGTCCTCGACCAGCCGGCTCAGCTCGCCCGCCTTGACGGTGAGCACCCCCAGCGGCGCTTCCCACTGCGCCGGCCGGGGGCCGAAGCTGCCGTCGTCGAGCATCGACAGGTAGCCGGTGACGACCGTCAGCGGGGTGCGCAGCTCGTGGGCGGCCATGCTCAGGAAGTCCGACTTGACGCGGGCCGCGTCCTGCGTCTCGCCGAACAGCCAGGAGTTGCGGAGGGCAAGCACGGCCACGTTGCCGAGCATCCGTAGGGTGTCGATGTCGGGGACCTGGAAGCCGAGGTCGGCGCGCCGGCTGAGGACCAGCACCGCGGCCACCACCCCGCCCTGGGTCAGCGGCACCGTGGCCGTGTGGCGAATCTCGGCGAGGGTCGCCGCCAGCGGCTGGGGGAGGGCGCTGACGTCGTAGGCGCCGCCCAGCACCGGCGCCTGGGTCCGCACCGCCCGCTCCATCAGAGGCTGCTCGCGAACCCGCTGCCGGAAGCCGATCAGGTCCTCCCGGCCCTCGGCATCCTGGGCGTCCTCGACCACCGTGTCACCGCCCTGGATCCGGAGCAGGACGCAGCGATCGGCGGCGACGACGGTCATGGCGCGCACGATCAAGCGGCGGACCACCTCGCGGACGTCGAGTGACTGGGCGAGGTCGAAGGCGACGTCGACGGCCAGCTGCAGGCGCTCGGTGGTGCGCTCGGCGGCGGCCCGGAACTCCGCCCTCTGCAGCGAGACGTTGGCCAGCTGGGCGAAGACGTCGAGCAGGCGCCGCTCGGGAGCCGTGAAGGGATCCCGCGACCGCCTCATGAACGAGATCACCCCCAGGTCCCGGCGCCCATCGGGCAGGGGCTGCCCGGTGTTCATGGGGACGACGCGGGCGGTCTGGATACCGCCGCCGGTCATCAGAGGCGCCTGCGCGCTCTCCTCCAGCAACCGGTTGTTCTCGATCACCCGGCGGCTGCGCAGGGCGAGATCGATGATCATGCCCTCGCGCTCCAGCACGCGGCCCACGGTGCTCTCGGCGAAGGGGCCCGCGCCGGCCACCACCCGCATCCGGGTCTCGTCGCCCGACGTCGCCCGAGCGTGGCCGGCGCCGAAGGCGTCG
>JBBSHA010000014.1:0-16882 GCA_038253595.1 Candidatus Dormibacterales bacterium | reverse complement strand
TCGGCTCGAGCACACGCTCGAGCGCGCTGCCGGCGACGGCGGCGGCGTGCTGGTGGTCGTCGACGGCGTCTTCTCGATGGAGGGCGACGTCGCGCCGCTTCCGCGGATCGCCGAGCTGTGCCGGCGCCACGGTGCCCGGCTGATGGTCGACGAGGCCCACGCCGTCGGCGTGCTCGGCGCCCGCGGCGCCGGCAGCGCGGAGCTGCTCGGGGTCGAGGACGAGGTCGACCTGCGGATGGGCACGTTCTCGAAGTCGCTGGCCTCGTGCGGCGGCTTCATCGCCGGGCCCACCGATGTGGTCGAGTACCTGCGGGTCTCCTCGCGGCCGTTCCTGTTCACCGCCTCGGCGGTTCCCGCCGCGGTCGGGGCCGCCCTGGCGGTAGACCTGGGCGACTCCCGCCATGTCCGACCCGAAGTAGATGCCGCCGGCCGCTGCGGGCACCGGCCGGTGGGCGCGAGCCACACTGAGCAGGGGCTCGGGATCAAAGCCGGCCGGGGGCGCTGCCGGGGTCATTGTGAGCAGGCTACTTGTCCCCGGTTGGGGATTGTCTGTGGACAACGGCGCCCGCCGGGGCCCGGGCGGGGGGCCGATAGAATAGGGTGCTCCTGACGCTGGGGAGTGGCCAAGCTGGTAAGGCGCCTGACTCTGGATCAGGAGATCATAGGTTCGAATCCTATCTCCCCAGCCACTCGTGGACGTTTGACGGACGTCTGATGGATGTCTTGTGGACGTCGCCGTGGTTCCATGGTTGCTGCGGCCAAGCCAACAAGGAGATCGCGGCCGAGCTCTTCATCGCGGAGGACACGGTCAAGAACCACATCAAGCACATCTACGACAAGATCGGCCGATCCAGCCGCGCGGGTGCGGCTTTGTTCGCGATGGGGAACGACCTGATCCGGACGTAGGTGGTCCGACTCGTCAAGAATGACCCGAACGGGTCATGTCTCTGCGGCCAAGCCCCCCTAGCGTGAGCGAGGTGATCGCTCATCGAATGGAGGAAATCCACATGGCAACCCAGCGAGCCAGCCAGTACAAGACCGTGATCGTCAACGGACGCGAGCTCGCGTATGTCGCGCAAGGCTCCGGCGAACCCGTGATCTTCGTCCACGGCAGCATCAGCGACCTCCGCATTTGGGACAAGCAGGTGGCAGCGTTTGCCGAGAACCATCGCGCCATCGCCTACAGCCGCCGCTACGCGTGGCCCAACACCGAGATCCCGGATGGCGAGGACGACCTCCTGCCACCGCACGTCGATGACCTGGCCCAATTAATCAAGAAGCTCGACGCCGCGCCCGCCCATCTCGTGGGGAACTCAAGGGGCGGCTTCATATGCTTGCTGGCTGCCCTCAGTCACCCCGAGCTGGTTCGCACCATCACGGTCGAAGAGCCACCGGTGATCCCCCTCTTCGTGAGCACACCGCCCAAGCCTCAGCAGCTGCTGAAGCTCTTCGCCACGCGGCCGCGAACGGGGGCTGCCCTGATGAAGCTGTTTGGAACTGGCCTGGGCCCGGCAACGACAGCCTTCAAGAGGGGCGACGTCGAAGGCGGGGTGCGCATCTTCGCGCGGGCGGTCATTGGTGCCGAGGTGTACGAGAGCTTGCCGCCCGAGATCAAACAAATGATGCTCGATAATGGCAAAGGGTTGAGCGCTGAGCTACTGGGTGCCGGCTTCCCTCCTTTCACGGACGCCGACGCGCGCCGCATCACAACCCCCGCGCTGCTCCTCGCCAGTGATAAGAGCGCAGCGCTCTTTCGTCGCCTGGTCGACCGACTGCAACAGCTCCTGCCCAGCAACCAGCGAGTCGACATAAGTAACGCATCCCATGTCATGCACTTCGACCAGCCGGTCGCCGTCAATCACGCCGTGATGGACTTCATCGCCAAGCACTGAGTCAATCAGTCGTTAGGCAGGTCCCGGCGACGGCTTTACAGACCCTGAGCGACCGCCTGTATTCGAAACCGGCCCCTAGAGGCCGGCAACGCAACGGTTTGAAACCGTTACGAACGGCTTTTGTGACCGCTCTCGATCAGCTGACACCTGGGCTTCGACGGCGACAACCTGCGGTTAGAGGGGCCAGACTGTGACCCGACCTGCGCGCGGTTTTCGGACGTGCGATCGCGTCGTCAGTTAGATGAGTAAGGCGATCCTCCCCTGTGCAAGCGATTAGGGGTGTCGCCCGAGGCGCGCTCCGCGGGCTTGGCGCCAGTCAATCCCGGCCAAGCTCGGCGCCCGGTCGGGATCACCCTTCCGTATCCGCGAGCAGGCTCCTTCGCCCGTTCGAGCCATTGACGGGCACGCCCGAGACGGGATCGTACAGCGCCCTCAACTCGTAACCCAAGTGATCCCCTGACCCGTCTGGCAAACGGTTGTGAGGCGGGCCGCCCTGGGTAAAGGGCGGCCCGCCTTTTACACCTGAGCTAGCCGCGGTGCCTGTTGAGACAGCCCTTCGCGCTGTGTGCCGGGCAGCTGGCCGCGATCGTGTCGACCACCGCTGTCGCCAACAGGTCTCGTCCGAGCGGCGACGGGTGGACGTCGCAGCCCGTTGACGAGGTGGGGATCAGCAGGCCCGCGCTGCATGAGCTGCCGTTCGCCGGTGAAGCCGTGGCAGTCGCTCGCCACGCCTCGAGCCCCGACGCGACCAACGCGCCGTTGGCGGCGGCGGCCGCGACCATCTGCGAGTTCAGCGCCATGGCGCCGGATGTGTCGTTGTAGTCCAGTGCGTAGTACGTCAGGGCGACGATGAGTCCGCTGTAGCCGGTACCGCGGATTTGCGACAGGATCGTGCTGAGGTTCGTTCGCATCGTGGCGAGCACGCCGGCTAGGCCGAGGGCGCATGTGGGACCGGGCGGCGACATCGCGCAGTCCTTCTGAAACCGGAAGGCGTCATTCGCGCCAAGCGTCAGAGTCACCAGCCGAGTGTTACGGTGCGAACGGAGGTACGCCAACGCGAAGTCCAACTGGGAGCCCGCGTAGCTGACGTGCAGCGGACGGTTGAAGACGAAGCGGTAGGGGCGGCACACGTTGTCTGTGCCGGTAAGAGACAGGAACCCGCCGGTGGCCTCGCCCGGACACGAGGCGTTCACGTCCTCGATGTTCAGCCGCTGCGCGACGATCTCCGGGTAGCCCGTGAAGTTGCTAACGTTGGTCGGGTCCACCAGCGGATTGAACCCGAACGGCACCGAGTCCCCGAGCGCCAGGTAGATGTGGCCTTCGCTCGTCGCCGCGGCCGGGACGCCGCCCAGCAAGGACAGAGCTAAAACCGAAATCAGCGCGAGCAATCGCACCCTCATCACGTGCTCCCCCAACATCTGTGCCGCGCAGGTGCCCGGCCAAGTGAGCCAACTCTACGCCCAACCTGACCGGCGCGCTTGTCCAGACCTGTCGCAGAGGCAGGCCCCGTCGTAGGGGGCAAAAGTCCGTCCGGCGCGATCGGCCACCCTGCCGGGATGCTTGATCTACTCCGCATACTCCTCCCCACCCCGGCCGCCCTCTTCCACGAGCGCCACGACCTCGTGATGGAGAACTTGCTCCTGCGCCACCAGCTCCAAGTCGCGCTCCGCTCTCGCCCGCGACCGCAGTTCAAGACCCGGGATCGTTGCTTCTGGCTGGTCGTCCGACGACTCTGTCCGGCCGTGAGGCGGCATCTCGTCCTGGTCCGACTGTAGGCCGTCCTCCGCTGGTTATCTGTTGTTGTCTGGCTACGCCATGTCGCCCCGATGTGCTGTGAGCCGAAGGAAGTAGTCCGCGGCCGCTTAACCCCATCGGCAGCCCACTTTCTGGACATCCGCAGGTACGCTGAGCGTCGCCGTGCGAGGTCAACCGCTTCTCCGCGGCTGCCGAATCCCGGCGGCGGCCATGCGATAGTCTTCGCTGGATTTGCTGGCTAACCACCCTTGATGGGTTGAGGAGTGGAGGACCTTCATGATTGAGGAAAGCGAAGCCATGAGAGTCCCATCAAAGGCGAGCTCGTGCCCGACTTTGTCGCCGCCGAAGCGCCGAGCACGTCGGACCACAACCAGGACCGGGAGCCACCACCCGCGCAACGACGACGGGGACTTTGCGCGAATCCCAGGGCTGCGCCGGGTCGCTCGGCCCTGATGGCGGCGGTGGAAGTCCGAACACCCCTGGAGGCGCACTGATGCGGGCGGTGCGGTTGCGAACAGCGGAGGGGCCGGGCGGCCTCGCCCTCGAGGACATCGAGGTGCCGGCGCCAGACCGCGGGGGGGTGCTCGTGCGCGTCCACGCCGCGGCCATCACCCGCGACGAGCTCACCTGGTCCACCAACCGCCTGCCGTCCACCCCGTCCTACGAGTTCTCGGGGGTGGTCGCGGCTCTCGGCGAGGGCGTGTCCGGGTGGTCCGAGGGCGACGAGGTCTACGCCCTCAGCGGCTTCGACCGCGACGGGGCGGCCGCCGAGTACGCGCTCGTGCCCGCCGCGATCCTGGCCCCCAAGCCGCGCTCGCTGGGCCACGTCGACAGCGCCGCGCTGCCCCTGGCCGGACTCAGCGCCTGGCAGGGCCTGTTCGACCATGGACGGCTCCAGCGGGGCGGACGGGTCCTGATCCACGGGGCCGCGGGCGGGGTCGGCTCCCTCGCCGTGCAGCTGGCCCACTGGCGGGGCGCGCACGTGGTCGCGACCACCTCGGCGGTCAACGCGGACTTCGTCGGCGGACTGGGTGCCGACGAGGTGGTGACGCACCCGGCCCAGCGATTCGAGGACGTGGCCGGCAGTGTCGACCTGGTGTTCGACTGCGCCGGTGGCGACCGGCTGGAGCGATCGGCCGCGGTCCTGGCGCCCGGTGGCCGCCTCGTGTCGGTGGCCGAGGAGCCGCCTCCGCAGGCGGGCGTCGAGGCCGTGTACTTCGTGGTCGAGCCCAACGCCGCGCAGCTGGCGGAGATCGCGCGGCTGGCGGACGAGGGCGGCCTGCGGTCGGTGATCGACCAGGTCTTCGAGCTCGCCGACGCCCGGCGGGCGTTCGAGCGCAGCCTCACCCCCGGGAGGCGGGGCAAGATCGTGCTCCGCGTCGCCCCTTGACAAGGCGGGGACTGGTCCTCTTCGCCCTGATGTCGGTCATTTGGGGGATCCCCTACCTGTTCATCCGGATCGCCGTGGCTGAGCTGACGCCGGCCCTGCTGGTTTTCGCCCGGACCGGGGTTGCGGCCCTGATCCTGCTGCCGATCGCGCTCGGGAGGGGCAATCTGCGGCCCGTGCTGAAGCGCTGGCACTGGGTGCTGGCATTTGCGGCCGTCGAGATCGGGCTGCCCTGGCTGCTGCTCGGGTCGGCCGAGCGCAGCGCCTCCAGTTCGCTGACCGGCCTTCTGATCGCCGGGGTTCCGCTGGTCACAGCGGCACTTGTGGCGGCGCTGGGCGGCGGCGAGGGGATCCAGCGGAGCGGGCTGCTCGGCCTGGGCCTGGGCCTGGCCGGCGTGGCCTCCATCGTCGGCTTCAGCCTGCGCGTGACGAGCGTCACCGCCCTCGTCGAGATCGGGGTGGTGGTCGTTGCCTACGCGGTGGGCCCGCTGATTCTGGCCCGCCGGCTGGGGGCGTCTCGACGGTGGGGGTGATGGCGCTCGCGCTCGCCGCCAGCGCCGTCGCGTACATCCCGGCGGGCGTGGTCCAGTGGCCGCGCACCGCTCCCAGCCTGGGTGTGCTGGGGGCGGTTGCGGTGCTGGCCGTGGTCTGCACGGTCGCCGGGTTCCTGCTCTTCTCGGCGCTGATCGACGAGGTCGGTCCGGTGCGGGCGACAGTGATCACCTTCGTGAACCCGGCCGTAGCCTCCATCCTGGGCGTGCTGGTGCTGGGCGAGGCGTTCACGGTGAGCATGGGCGCGGGGTTCCTGCTGGTGCTGCTGGGGTCCACGCTGGCGACGCGGCCGGGGCCGCGCCCCGAGGTCCGGCTGGGGCCGAGCCAGGGCTGAGCGACCGCCGCCCGCGCGCGCCGCAGCTTCTTGCGCCAAGCCCAACCCCGCGGCACTGCCCGGCGCGCGCTCAACGGAGCAGGTCCAGCGTGAGCGCCGCCGTCCACGAGAACGAGCCGGCGCCGAGCGGCGAGCGGTCGAACGGGTTGAAGTACTCCGCGAAGCCGCTCTCGTCCACCATCGCCAGGGTCGCGGCCGCCATCTCCGCGGCGGGGCCGGCCAGGCCCTGGTGCTCGAGGCCGCGCGCCAGCAGCCAGTTGATGTGCGCCCAGACCGGTCCCCGCCAGTAGCGGAGGGGGTCGAAGGCCGCTTCGGCGGGCGCCACCGTCCAGACCGGGTGCAGCGGGCCACCCGCCGCCCGGAACGCCTCCCAGATCGAGAGCGCGCGCTCCGGCCGGGCCAGCCCGGCGCCGAGGCCGGCCAGCGCAGCCGGCGTCGCGACCGCGATCCGGCGCCCCCTCACCAGGTCGTGGTCGAGGTACGTGCCCTGGCCCTCATCCCAGTGCACCGCCTCGAAAGCGGCGGCGTAATCGGCCAGTTCCGCCGCGTCGAAGGCGGGCGGCGCGTCGACCTCCGCCGCCATCCGGGTGAGGTCGACCGCGGCCTGGTACCAGAGCGCGTCCAGGAGCACGTCGTAAACGGCGAACGGCGAGCGTTCGAGATATCGGTCGAGGCGGTAGCCGGCGGCGTCCAGCATCTCCACCAGCGCCAGGTAGGCATCGTAATCCCGGTCGCCGGGCCGCTGGGCGGCCGGGACGTTGGCCCGGTCGGCGCGCGCGAACGCCCGCTCCGGCCTCAGCCCGGCCGCTGCCAGGTGGTCCCAGCGGGGGGAGTTGTCCCAGCCCGTCTCCCATGGGTGGACGGTGACCGGGAGCGGGCAGTCGCCGGCCCGCCGGTGCACCAGGAACCAGCGCAGCCAGTCCCGCAGTGGGGCCAGGACCCGGCCCCAGAATTCGTGGCGTCGAGCTCGGTCCGGCTGCCGGAGGCCGACCGCAAGCGCCGCCGAGACGGCCACCGGCGGATTGGAGATGCCGCTGGTCAGCACACCGGCCCGGCGGGCACGACCCTGGGCGCCCGGCCAGCGATCGGGACCGGGGAAGTAGGCGTCGCGCAGGGCGGCGTCGTAGCGGACGTGGGGGATCATGCCGTCGCCCCACTGCCCCTCCAGCAGGCTCTCGATCTCGCGGGCCGCACGGCCCCAGTCAAGGACGCTCCAGCCGTAGCTGATGAAGGCGCTGTCCCAGTTCCACTGGTGCGGGTACTGGGCCGCCGACGGCCGGGTCCAGCCTCCCGCGTCGTTGGCCACCAGCACCGCCGCGGCCGCCGTCCGCAGACCGGCCGCGTCCACCGGCCAACTCTACGCCCGCGGGCGCCTCTCAGCTCGCACTCTGGACCGCGCTTCGCGCTATGCTCTCTCGTGCCGCTGGTAGTCAGCGGCTCTCGCCGTGGTCGTTCTGTAAAGGTTTCTCGAACAGGCCCGCGCGTAAGCCAAGCAGTTCGAGAACGTAGGAGCGACCTCAATGCCTGAGGGAACCATCAAGAAGATCGTTTCCGACCGCGGTTTCGGCTTCATCGCCTCCGAGGACGGGAAGGAGTACTTCTTCCACCGCAGCGCGGTCGAGAACTTCGATTCGTTGCAGGGTGGCGAGCGCGTGAACTTCGAGATCGAGCCCAGCCCCAAGGGCCCGCGCGCCGGCCGGGTCCGCACCGCCTGACCGATCCGACAACCGGCCCCGCGCCCCGTTGGCGCGGGGCCTTTTTTCTGTCCCGACCCCGGGCCCGAGCTGAGATGATCTTTGTCGCCCCGTGCAGCCAGACCTGACGCGGATCCTCTCGCCTCCCGGCCCGGTCGACCTGGGCGATACGCTGGGCCCCCTCCGGCGCGGGCGTGGCGACCCCTGCCTGCGCTCCGAGGGCGGCGGCTGGTGGCGCGCGACCAGGACGCCAGCCGGGGTCGCCACCGGCTTCCTGCGCCCCCTCGAGGATGGCCGCCTCCAGCTCGACGCCTGGGGGCCCGGCGCGGAGTGGCTGGCCGGCCACGCCCCGGTCCTCACCGGGGGGCTCGACGATCCCTCCGACTTCCGACCGCGGCATCCCGTCCTGCGCGCCCTGCAGCTGCGTCATCCGGGCCTCCGGATCGCCCGCACCGAGGCGGTCTTCGAGGCGGCGATCGCCACCGTCCTGGAGCAGAAGGTGAGCGGACCTGAGGCCGGCCAGGGTTGGCGCCGGATGGTCTGGGCGCTGGGCGAGCGCGCGCCGGGGCCGCATCCCGGTCTGTGGGTGGCGCCGGCACCGGAACTGGTGGCGCGCACCCCCTACCACGTGTTCCACGCCTTCGGCATCGAGCGCCGGCGAGCAGACACGCTGCGCCGGGTGGCGCTGACCGGCGGCCGCCTGGCCGAGACGCTGACGATGTCGCCCGCGGCCGCCCGGGCCCGGCTACTCGCGGTGCCCGGGCTGGGGCCTTGGTCGGCGGCTGAGATCGCGCTGGTGGCGCTGGGCGACGCGGACGCGGTCCCGGTCGGCGACTATCACCACCCGCACATGGTCGCCTGGGCGCTGGCGGGCGAGGCCCGCGGCAGCGACGAGCGGATGCTGGAGCTGCTGGAGCCCTGTCGCGGGCACCGGGGCCGGGCGCTCCGCCTGCTGCTGGCCGGGGGGTTGATGGCGCCCCGCCGGGGCCCCCGGATGGCGCTCCGTGACGTGGCCCGGATGTGAGCGTAACCAGGGCGGCCGTGGCCGCGTTGACCGGATGCAGGCCACTGGAGACTACCCCCTCCGGTGGCCTCTCTTTCAGCTCCCGGGGCGGCTCCCCAGGCTGGGCAGCCAGGCCGGCCGCCCGGCTTCGTACTCGGCGATGGCCTCCCCGTGGCGGAGTGCGAGCGCCACGTCGTCCCAGCCGTGGAGCAGCCGCTCGCGCGCGACTGCGTCGAGCTCGAAGCTCTCCGCGAAGCCGGCCGCGCTGACGGTGAGCGTCTCCAGGTCGACGTGGGCCTCGGTCACCGGCTCCTCGGCCGCCAGGTCCAGGAGCCGTCGCACCGCCGCCGGCGCAAGCTGGACCGGGAGCAGGCCGGTCTGGAGGCAGTTGCTGCGGAAGATGTCGCCGAAGCTGGGCGCGATCACGACCCGGAAGCCGGCGTCCTGGAGCGACCAGGCGGCGTGCTCGCGGGACGATCCGCAGCCGAAGTTCTCGCCGGCGACCAGGACCGACGCCTCTCGGTATTCGGGCCGGTTGAGGACGAAGTCGGGGTCGGTCCGCCGCCAGTCGTGGAAGAGGAAGGGTCCGAAGCCGGAGCGCTCGATCCGCTTCAGGAACTGCTTGGGGATGATCTGGTCGGTGTCCACGTTGGCGCGATCGAGCGGCAGCATCCGCCCCCGGTGCCGGCGGAAGGCCTCCATCAGGAGTAGGCCCGGGCGTCGACCAGGTGGCCGGCGAGGGCCGCCGCCGCCGCCATCGGGGGCGAGAGCAGGTGGGTGCGGCCGCCGGCGCCCTGGCGGCCCTCGAAGTTGCGGTTGGAGGTGGAGGCGCAGCGCTCGCCCGGCTGCAGGATGTCCGGGTTCATGCCCAGGCACATCGAGCATCCGGCGTCCCTCCAGTCGAAGCCGGCCTCGATGAAGAGGCGGTCGAGGCCCTCCGCCTCCGCCTGGGCCTTGACCGTGGCCGAGCCCGGAACCACCAGCGCCCGGACCCGGGGGTGGACGTGGCGCCCATCCACCAGGGCGGCGGCGGTGCGCAGGTCCTCGATCCGGGCGTTGGTGCAGGAGCCGATGAACACGCGGTCGATGGCGATGTCGGCGAACGCGGTGCCCGGCGCCAGGTCCATGTACCGGAGCGCCCGCGCCTCGTTCTCGTCCTTCGGCTCCGGCACCCGGCCGGAGATGGGCGCCGCCTGCCCGGGGTTGGTCCCCCACGTGACGTGCGGCTCCAGCCCGGCGGCGTCGATGCGCAGCTCGTCGTCGAACTCGGCCCCGGGGTCGCCGGGCAGCTCCCGCCACGAATCCAGGGCCGCCTCCCAGGCCGCCCCGCGCGGGGCGTGGGGGCGCCCCTCCAGGAAGGCGAAGGTGCGCTCGTCAGGTGCCACCATGCCGACCCGCGCCCCCCACTCGATCGACATGTTGCAGAGCGTCATTCGGCCCTCCATGGACAGCCCGCGGACGGCCCTGCCGCGGTACTCGACCGCGCAGCCGCGACCACCCGCCACTCCCGCCTGGGCGATCAGCGCCAGGGCGAGGTCCTTGGCGACCACGCCCATCGGGAGCTCGCCCTCCACGGTCACCGCCAGGTCCCGGGCCCGAGACTGGGGCAGGCACTGGGTGGCCAGGACCAGCTCCACCTCCGAGGACCCGATGCCGAACGCCAGCGCGCCGAAGGCGCCGTGCGTGGACGTGTGGGAGTCGCCGCAGACGATGGTCATCCCGGGCTGGGTCAGCCCCAGTTCGGGCCCGATGACGTGGACGATGCCCTGGTGGCGGCTGCCCATCGGGTAGAGTCGGATGCCCGCCCGGCTGCAGTTCGCCTCGAGCGCGTCGAGCTGGCGCCGGCCGATCTCGTCCGCAGCCTCGCGGCCGCCCCGAGTGGGGGTGTTGTGGTCCATCGTGGCAACGGTCAGATCGGGCCGGCGCACCTCGCGGCCGGCCAGCCGCAGCGACTCGAACGCCTGGGGTGAGGTCACCTCGTGGACCAGATGCAGGTCCACGTAGAGGAGGGGCTGCTCGCCGGCCGGGGCCCGGACCACATGCCGATCCCAGATCTTGCCGGCCAGGGTGCGCGCCATCGCCAAGCCGTGAGTCTAGTGTCCTGCCTCAGAAATTCGCAGCAAATCGTGGCTTCGGACGCCGGTGCGACCGTCACGGGGCCCGGCGGCGCGTCGTCACGCATCGACCGATTCGCTCCTCCTTCTACCCCTTCCTCCCCACCCACGAAATCCATGGACCACGCGGGGACCCCGGGGCCTCGACGCCCGGACCGGCGCCCCCCGGGCGCCTGCCGCGATTTGCTTTGCGAGCTTCAGGGGCAGGCCACTACCCACTGGAGCGGGCCCGAAGGTGGGGAGGCGGGCCAACGAGGGGGCGGACCTTTTGTGGTCGGAACACTATGGCTTTTCCCCAGCCACCCCTATAATCCACGGTTCAGCCATGACGACTGCAGCCCCCGTACGCACCGACCTATTTCTGATCGGTCTGACTCCGGCGGGGCAGCGCGCGTCTTAGACACCACCAAGAAGAGCGCAAGGAGCCCCCGCCGGCCGGTGGGGGCTCTACTTTTTTCAGGGAGCAGACATGACCGGAGCCGACGTCCTTCTGGAGGCCCTCGAACGGGAGGGGGTCGACCTCATTTTCGGGTACCCGGGCGGTGCTAACCTGCCCATCTACCAGCGGCTGCCCGAGTATCCGCGGCTGCGCCACGTCCTGGTCCGCCACGAGCAGGGGGCGGCCCACATGGCGGACGGGTTCGCCCGCGCCGGCAATCGGCCGGGCGTGGTGTTCGCCACCAGCGGACCGGGGGCGCTGAACCTGATCACCGGCCTGGCCACGGCGTTCATGGACTCGGTCCCCATGGTCGCAGTCACCGGCCAGGTCGCCTCCAAGACGGTCGGCAGCGACGCCTTCCAGGAATCGGACGTGATCGGCTGCAGCCAGCCGGTCACCAAGCACAACTACCTGGTCACCCGGGTCGAGGAGATCCCCACCGTCGTCAAGGAGGCCTTCCACATCGCCACCACCGGCCGCCCCGGGCCGGTCCTGATCGACATCTGCAAGGACGCCCAGCAGGCCGAGTGGGAACCGGTCTGGCCGGACTCGGTTGACCTGCCCGGCTACCAGCCCGCGTTCGAGGCCGACCTGAGCCAGGTCCGGCAGGCGGCGGAGGCCCTCTCCCGGGCCGAGCGACCGGTGATCCTGGCCGGCCACGGGGTGCTGCTCTCGGGCGCCGAGCCGGAGCTGAGGGCCCTGGCCGAGCTCTCCGGAACACCGACCGGCACCACCCTGCTCGGCGTCGGCGCCTTTCCCACGCGCCACCAGCTCTCGCTCCACATGACCGGTTTCATGGGCACCGGCTGGAACCTGAAGGCGGTCCAGAACGCCGACCTCCTGATGATGGTCGGCATGCGGATCGACGACCGCGTCACCACCAAGCTGGCCGACTGGGCGCCGCGCGCGCAGACGTTCATCCACGTCGACATCGACAAGTCGGAGATCGGCAAGAACGTGCGCCCCCACCTCGAGGTGGTGGCCGACGCCAAGACCGCGCTCGCCCTCATGCTGCCCCACGTCCAGCCCCCGCCGGAGAGCCGCCGGCAGTGGCTGACCCAGGTCGATCGCTGGCGCGAGGAGCACCCGCTCAAGTACACCCGCTCCAACGGCCACATCCAGCCCCAGGACGTCATGATCGAGATGTATCGGCGCTGCGCCGACGAGGCGATCGTCGTGGCCGACGTCGGCCAGAACCAGATCTGGGCCGCGCTCTGGTGGAGCTACGACCGGCCCGGCCTGTTCATCAACTCGGGCGGCGCCGGAACCATGGGATTCGCGCTTCCCGCCGCCATCGGGGCCCAGTTCGCGCAGCCGGACCGCAAGGTCTGGTGCGTCGCCGGCGAGGGTGGCTTCGTGATGACCGCGCAGGAGTTGTCGGTCGCGGTCAAGCACAGGCTGGACATCAAGGTCGTGCTCCTCAACAACTTCTCGCTGGGCATGGTCCGCCAGTTCCAGGACGACTTCTACGGAGGCGTCCGCTCGGAGAGCGATCTCAGCGACATGCCCGATTTCGTGAAGCTGGCGGATGCCTA
This sequence comes from Candidatus Dormibacterales bacterium, assembly GCA_038253595.1. Taxonomy (GTDB): domain Bacteria; phylum Chloroflexota; class Dormibacteria; order Dormibacterales; family Dormibacteraceae; genus JBBSHA01. The sequence continues at coordinate 4,177 of JBBSHA010000014.1, read as the reverse complement.
CGGGCTGCCCGGGCTGCTGGTCGAGAAGGCCGCCCAGATCAAGCCTGCCTTCGACTTCGCCGAGGCCCACTCAGGCCCGGTTCTGATCGATTTTCGGATCGACCCCGGGGCCAACGTCTATCCGATCGTGCCGCTGGGCCGCGGCCTCAGCGAGTTCAGGGAGATGCCCGATGAGTACGCTTAGCCCCCTCCCGGCCGCCGCCGGCGACCCCGCCCCCGTGCCCCCGGCGCGGCTGCGGGTGATCTCGGTGCTGGTCCAGGACAACCCCGGCGTGCTCTCCCGGGTGAGCGGGATGATCAGGCGCCGGGGCTTCAACATCCGCGCCCTCTCGGTGGCGCCGGTGGACGAGCGGGGCCGCTCCCGGATGACCCTGACCGTGGACGCCGGCTTCGCCGAGGTGGACCAGGTGGAGAAGCAGCTCGACCGGCTGGTCGAGGTGATCCAGATCACCGACCTCACCGAGTCCCCGCTCCTCAACCGCGAGATGGCCCTGGTCAAGCTGGCGGTCACTGGCGAGCAGCGCACCCGGGCGGTGGGCCGCGTCGATCGCTTCGGCGGCCGCATCGTGGACGCCGGTCCTCGCCACGTGATCGCCGAGATCTCCGGCGAGCTGGGCCGGGTCGAGCAATTCCTGGAGGCGCTGCGCCCGTTCGAGCTGGTCGATCTGGCGCGCTCGGGCCCGGTCGCCATGAGCAAGGGCGGCTGAGCCGGCTTCACAGAGGCGGAGGGCCGGCGCCCGGCCACCGACCCCGGGCTCTCCGTAGACTCGTTGCGACAGCGCCTTCGCGCTGACCCAAGTGAGGTGCGAAATGCCTGAAGCAGTGATCGTGGCCGCCGGCCGCTCCCCCATCGGCCGCGCATTCAAGGGTTCACTGGTGGACATGCGGCCCGACGACCTCGCCGCCTACGTGGTGACCGAGGTCCTGAAGCAGGTTCCGGAACTGGACAGCGCCGAGATCGAGGACCTGATCTGCGGCTGCGGCCTGCCCGGCGGCGAGCAGGGCCACAACCTGGGCCGCGCGATCAGCGTGCTGGCCCGCCTCGACGCGCCCGGCTGCACCGTGACGCGCTACTGCTCGTCGTCGCTGCAGACCACCCGGATGGCGGCCCACGCGATCCAGGCCGGCGAGGGCGACGTCTTCCTATCGGTGGGCGTGGAGACCGTCTCCCGCTTCGGCAACGGCACCTCGGACACCCCGGACGCCCGCAACCCGCGCCTGAACCCGGGCAACGCCGAGGAGTACCCCGACATCTACATCGCGATGGGCGAGACCGCCGAGAACGTTGCCCGCCGCGAGGGCATCTCGCGCGAGGAGCAGGACCGCTACGCGGTCAAGAGCCAGACCCGGGCGGTCGAGGCCCGCGACAACGGCTTCTTCGAGCGCGAGATCATCTCCATCCCGCTGTCCAACGGCGAGACGTTCAGCCGGGACGACGGGCCCCGGCCCGGCACCACCCTGGAGACCCTGGCCCAGCTGAAGCCGGTCTTCCGCGAGGACGGCACTGTCACCGCCGGCAACGCCTGCCCGCTCAACGACGGCGCCGCGGCCGTGGTCGTGATGTCTGACCGGCGGGCCAGTGAGCTGGGGCTGAAGCCGCTGGCGCGGATCGTCGCCACCGGCCTGTCCGCCCTCGAGCCGGAGTTCATGGGCCTGGGCCCGATCGACGCCTCCAAGACCGCCCTGGCCCGGGCCAAGATGGGGATCGGCGACATCGACGTGGTCGAGCTCAACGAGGCCTTCGCCGCCCAGGTCATCCCCGCCGCCCGGGGCATCGGGGTCGACCCCTTCAGCGACCGGCTCAACCCGCACGGGGGGGCGATCGCCCTTGGCCATCCCTTCGGCATGACCGGTGCCCGCATCCTCTGCACGCTGCTCAACGACCTGCGCACGCTGGACCGGACGTTCGGCCTGGAGACCATGTGCGTGGGCGGGGGGATGGGGATGGCGATGATCGTCGAACGCCTGAACTGAGCGCTGCCCCCCGGCCGAGGGTCTGGAGGCGAGCCTGCGCGTGACGGCCGGCCCCGGCCGGTCCCCTCCTCAGTCCAGGAGGCGGACCGGCATCACGACCGCCGTGAAGCCCGACTCAGAGGCGGACCGGATCAGGATCGGCCCCAGCGGGCCCTCGGTCTCGAGCACCAGGTCCGGGCCTTCGGCCGAGTTGATCGCGTCCCCCAGATAGCGCCGGCCGACCTCCCAGTTGGAGACCGGCCCCGCGGTATGCGGCGGTCAGGGCGGCCGGCTCGCCGCCCCCCAGGCCGCACAGGCCGACGCCCATCCGGCCGGCGCTCAGGACCACGGTGTCCGCCTCCGCGAGGCAGTCGAGGGCGGTGCGCAGCTCCGCCACGCGAAGTTCCAGCCGGTGCGGTCGCGAGCCGCCTTCAGGAGACCAGCTACGATCCCCTCGTAGGGCGGGAAGAGTCCGGGCAGCGTCGCCAGCGCCTGTGGCCGCCCGTCGAGGCGAAGGTCCACCTCGCCCCCGCGCAGCGTCAGCTCGGCCGTGCCGGCCGTAGCGATCGCCGCCAGCAGGCCGGGCAGAGGGGCGGCCTCGGCGATCGACCGCAGCGGGGAGGCCGGCCCGCCCGCGCCGGCCAGCTCCCGCATTGCCAGCCGGCAGCCGTCCGTGGCCACCAGCCGGAGCAGGCCGGGGGCCGCCTCGAGCAGCACGCCCCGGGGCAGCCGGATCTCGGAGCCGGGGGGAAGTGGCCCGCCCGGCACCGCCGGGACCACCTGCCGATCGCCTCCGCCAGCGCCGGCGCCGCCACCGCAATCGATGTGTCCATCTCCGCCTCCCTGCCGCCGATGGCGGCGTGTGCGGCCAGGAGCGCGACCCGGGCTGCCGCCAGCCGCGCCTCGACTCCCAGCCAGTGTTCATCGAGCAGCCGCTGGGCCTCGGTGGGGGTGGCGGCGAGGATGAGCCGGATCCCCGCCAGGGGCATGTCCATGCCGCGCAGGCGGCGGATCAGCGCCGCCCGCTCCAGCTGCCCGACGCCGTAGTGGCGGTAGCCGCTCCCCGGGTCCACGCGGCTGGGCTCCAGGATTCCGCAGTCCGCGTAGAAGCGGAGCGCGCTGGGCGCCAGTCCGCTGCGCCGGCTGAACTCTCCGATGGCGATCTCGCCCGGGCGCTCGGCACTACTCATGAGGGCAGCATCGGGTCTCCAGCTACCTGAGGGTCAAGCGCCGTCGCCGGCCTGATTCCCCAGCCTGCTACGGGGCCACGTGCACCCAGGCCGAGGCCGCCAGGGCGACCGCTCTGGGCAGGGTCGGGGCGGTGATGCGGCGCTCGTGCCACTCGGGGGCGAACTTGTCCTTGAAGCGGCGCAGGCTGGGCGGATTGAGGCCGCCGGCGGCCGCCGCCGTCAGCCTACCCCGCGGCTCGGCGCCCGGGCAGACGCCCAGGCTCGCCCAGCGCAGGCCCCTCTCTCGGGCGCGGACGAGGGAGTCGTGGATGACCGCCTCCATGGCCCCCGGAACGGCGTCGGGGCGGCGCCGCATAAGGTCCAGGACCAGGCCCTGGCCATCGCCCGTGTCCAGCCAGGTGACAAAGCCCTCCACCCGGCCGTCGCGGACGGCCAGTGCCCAGAGCCGGCCGTCGCGGGCGTCGCGGAGGCTGGACAGCGTCAATCGGACCGGCAGCCGGTGGCGCCGGTGCCAGTTGCTGTCGAGAGCCTCGACCTGGGCGCGCTGTTCGGCGCTCAGCCGCTGCCAGTCCGCGAAGCGAATCTCGATCCCAGCCCGGGCCGCCCGGCTCATCGAGTGCCGCAGATTGGCCATCCGGTGACCGCCCAGCCCGAAGTGGGGCAGGCGGACGATGGCCTCCTCACCGATCGCCACCCCGGCCCGGGCGGTCCCGTACCAGACCACCGGCCGGGGCCCCGCCCAGCGGCCGAACCGGCGCCGCAGGTCGCCCAGCTCCGCGGGCTCGCCGGTGGCGCCGCCCAGGGCCACCAGGATCGGGCCGGCCGCCCGGTAGGCGATCCAGGAACGGCCGCTGGGGCTGGGGAAGCGGCGCGCCGACCGGTTGGCGGCGTAGGCGCCGAAGCTGGCGGCGGCCAGCAGGTCCTCCTGGCTGGCCGGCTGGGGGCGGGGCACCGGCGCCGCCCGCCAGGCCAGCCAGCGGGCGCCGAGGACGCCGATCGCGGCGCTTGTGAAGAGGCTGGCGAGCAGCTCGGCC